>NZ_JAWDHA010000004.1:0-139414 GCF_034190895.1 Virgibacillus sp. M23
CTTCAACTCCTGTGGGAAATGTTTGACCTGAAGATCCACTTTTTTGAGCGGGTTTTGCTAAAAAAGTTAGCTGAAGGACAAACCCCACGGAAAGGGAAGTGGGTAGCCGGAGTGGTGGTCAAGCAGTAGCTATTCCATAATAGCTACTAGAGGAAGCGTAAAATCTGAGCATGTAGTGATAAGGACTGAGCGAATTTTGCTCAGTTTTTTTTATAATGAACATACGTGTCATTATCTATTTGGATAGAAACTCCTCGATAACCTTCTTCCAGTAGTTTTTTCTGTGTTTCATAATCCATCATTCGAACGATTTTTTTCTTTATAGTAGTATTAAATTCTCTTGTGAAATCACGGAGTAGTATGTAACGAAGTTTTCCGTTATATTTCTTTTTGAGTGCGATTATTTCCATTCCTAAGGCAATCTTATCTTTAATACTTGGAATATTGAATGGTGCAACTGTGGTTGCTACATATTGAAAACGCTCTTTGTCTACTTCTGTAAATAGTAATTCCCCCATATACGTTTGTAGTCGATTCCCACGAAAGTCAGGATGTACATTAGATATTTCTGAATAGATCATTTTTAACCGTTCTTCTTTCGAAAGTCCAGCATCTATGCCTAAATGTTCATGTTCATCAATATTTGGAATGAGCATTGCTCGAAAAGCAATCATTTTGTTCGTAATGAAGATACCAATCATTGAGCCATTTCCAGTTAAAATATGGCGATATTCTTCATAGCTCAGCGTCTGTAAAGCCGCTGGTACTTCCATTGCTTGCTCAACTATTTGTTGAAGCTCTAAAATTTGTGGTATATCATCAACGGTTAAGAATCTAACATAAAAGGATTGCTTAGACTTTGGAAGCTTTCCTTCAGCAATAATCTTATGATTCATATGGACACCTTCTTTGTATGCTGTCAATGTAAGTAGTGTGGATTCATCAAATCAATTCCTAGGCCGATGTGTTTGGTTCAATTGAATAAATGGAAACATTATATTGTAAATTGCCAACGTCTTTTGAAAACTTTAATGGACCTGTTAATTCTACGCTTGTAATTGTCTTTTTCTAAAAAGCTATATAAAAGCCGGCAGCAGACCCGATGGAATATTCTACCATTGAACCAATCTGACAGTCTATCCGAGCCGTCTCTGCCATCGCGGCTAACTTTATAGCAGGTACATGTCACCACATTTCATCAGTTTAATATTCACTTTATCTGGTGAGCGCTTGGCTATTACTTCACGCATTTTTTTAAAACCATGTAATCCTTCATCAATCCTTATTGGAGTAGTAGTTTTCAATTTTATTTCTGCTAGAGAATCCATATCATCAGCTATAACTGGCTGCTCAAGCTAGTTTAAAGACACATGTTGTAATTTATCTAAAGCTTGTAAGGTAGCTGCAGAAGAATGCCAGCCTTGGTTGACATCAGCATGAATAGCAGTTTTTTGCCGACATGTTTATGGACAGCTTGATACGTTCCAAGCCTATATTTTACTTGGCAATACTTCTATAGCAGTTATTTTCATAATTATCTCTACCTATATATAATGTTTACTTTTCTTTTCTCTAGTTTCTTCATTTTCTAAGGTATTGATATCATTAGCTTGATTTCTATCCATTTTTACAATCGTAAATCCGGTAAAGGCATAGAGTAGTCCGATTAATGGAACTGTAAAATTCAAAATAGCGTATGGTGCATAGGCAAAAGCATGTACACCTAATGTGCCATATATAAACACACCACACGTATTCCACGGTATAAAGACAGATGTTAACGTACCGCCATCCTCTAATGATCGGGATAGATTTTTCGAATGTAGTCCACTATCATAATATACTTTGGCAAACATTCGCGATGGTACAACGATGGAGATATATTGTTCTGAACAAGTAGCATTAGTCAAAAAGCAAGCACCGATCGTTGATGCAATAAGAGAACCAGTCGATTTTACAATTTTCAAAAGCTGATCCATCATGGCTTGCAGCATACCAGAGTATTCCAGTATACCACCAAACGTCATGGCAACAATTGTCATGGATACAGTATACATCATTGACATTAATCCACCGCGATTAAATAGTTCAGAAACCATCTCATTTGACGTGTTAATGGAATAGCCATTTTGTAACACATTTAGTGCGCTGGCTATGGTATCTCCTTGAATGATAATTTCAGATAGGAATCCCATAATAATTCCTACAGCGATTGAAGGAATCGCTGGTACCTTTAATGCTACCAAAATAATCACAAGTAATGGAATCAACAAAAGATATGGTGAGATAACAAAATTCGCTTGCATATCTGCAATGGTTTGTTGAATATTAGCATTCTCAATGGTATTCCTGCCGAAATCTTTTCCCAAGTAAGCGAAAACAAACAGAGAAATCAGTAGTCCAGGGAAAGTTGTATAAAACATATGCTTAATGTGCACAAATAAATCTGTGTTTGTTAAACCAGATGCAAGGTTTGTTGTATCAGATAGTGGCGACATTTTATCGCCAAAATAGGATCCAGAAATAACCGCACCTGCTACCATCGGTACGGGAATTCCCATACTCATACCGATACCCATGCCGGCAACACCGATTGTCCCCATTGTTGCCCATGAGCTTCCAACTGTCAATGCAACAATACCACATAAGATTGTAATCGTTACCAAAAAAATGGATGGTGAAATAATTTTTAAGCCAAAATAAATCATTGTAGCTACCACGCCACCACCAATCCAAGCACCAATAGTCAGTCCGACAAGCATGATGATAAGTACTGCCGGGAGAGCGAGTTTAATTCCTTGAAACATCATTTCTTCGATTTCTTTCCAATTATAACCTTGATTCCAAGCTATCAAAGCAGCAACCCCTGTACCGATAATGAGTGGTATGTGAGGTTCACCTTCAAAAACAACAATGGTTAAAAGCATTGCAATAATCATAACTATTAATGGAACGAGTGACCACCAAATATTGATTTTTCGTTTTTTTATATCGATGCTCATATTGTATCCCCCATCTAGTAAAGTCGTAACAATAATAACATTTTTTAAAAGAATAAAAATTATTTTAATTAGAAATTATAAAATTGTCAATCTATTTTTGTTAATAATATTGTGGGTGTATACAAAGCGTGTTCGTATAAAAACAATTCTTCTCCGTGAGGACGGTAGGCTTAAGCTTACTTACAAATGAATATGTTATGTCTACTTATTTTGAGAAACATAGTTTTTTGTATCCTAATTTGTCAATGATAGCTTTATCTACATCCTTATTTTTACTAATCCAATTAGGGGATATGCTGTATGCTATTTTTAATAAAAGAAGCTGGGACAAAACACAACTTTTTACTCAAAATACGAATAATCATGTTATAAATAGAAGTATCATCGCCGCCCCGTGAAAATATACCCGCTTTCCGCGTGCACGGATTAATTTCAACTAATCAACGTTCAGTTTTATTGTTTCTTCATTCTTTTGTCTCAGCCTCAATTAATGTATGTATCTTTCTACTCTGCGTTTGAAAATATCCCGGCTATTTTGTTTATACTGTAAGCGAAGTCGTTCAGAAATTTTCCTAATAATTACACCCAGCCTCTAAAAGAGAAGCCTCTGCCAGTTTCGAATACCAACGATATAAGTTGCTAACCGCATGTTGACTTGGTGCCGATTAGTAGCTACATAAACTTTTTTGAAAGACAGTTTGCATTCTTCAGATCAGTAATACCCGGATGTATCTAAAATTCACAAATTATGGCATGGATGATGGATGAATATAGCAGAATTAAAGAGTTCGAAAGCTAGACAATGGTAACGTCGGAATGTTTGAAAGGTTATACTGTCTGATCTCAGAGACGTATTTGTCTCTTTTAGGGTCAGACAGTACTTGTTTTATTTCTGACTAATCAATGTTTCTCCTTAAAATTCTTCATAGGTTGCAGGGTCTTGGTCTTTATTTCTACCATCCGGTCGAGTTAGGGTTGCGATTGCCTCCATTTCCGACTCTTCTAAAGAAAAATCAAAAATGGATATATTCTCAAGCTGTCGCTCGTATGCAGCAGACTTCGGAATTGCAATAGAACCAAGCTGATAATGCCAGCGTAAGATAATCTGCGAATTAGATTTTTGATGGTTTTTCGCTATGTCATTAATTATTTCATTTTGTAATACCTCATTTGCTCGCGCCAATGGACTCCATGATTGTGTACGAATGTTATGCTTTTCATGCCATTTTCGCTGTTCTTCCTGATTGAAAAATGGATGTAGTTCAATTTGGTTGAGGCTTGGCAGCACACCAGTTTCTTCTTCTAAACGTTCCAAATGCTCAGGTAGAAAATTACATACCCCAATTGAACGAATGAGTCCCCATTTCTTGGCATCTATTAATGCTTGCCATGCTTCGATATACGTATTCTGCTTTGGATTTGGCCAATGTATAAGATATAAATCGTAATAAGATAAATTCGCTCGATATAGGGATTCTTGAATAGTAGTTATAGCCTTGTCATAGGCTTGGTAACGACCTGGTAATTTCGATGTAATTATTAAATCCTCTCTATGGACAGAACTTCGACGCACTGCTTCTCCGACTGTTCCTTCATTCTCATAATTATACGCCGTATCGATTAATCGATAACCTGCATGTATCGCATTGCTAATTGCTGTTACACCTTGATTCCCATTTAGTTTATATGTACCAAAACCGACAAAAGGTACAGCAATCCCATCATTTAAAGTGACTTCTGGTATAGATAGGTTCATTTCGATTCACCCCTTCTTATTCTTATCTCAAGGTTACACATTTATAGGTAGAAAACCAACTATTTGAACTAATCTTTCATAAAACGTAATCGTTACTATTTACAAATCCAACGATTATAAGTATAATATTTAATCGTAATCATTACGATTTAATGCGCGACTTCTTATATTGAAGCATGAAATTTAGAAAGGAGGGATATGGTGGCTAAAAAAGCAAAAGTAGTCAAAGAGAAAAAACGTCAGGCAATGGTAAAAAAGTATGCTGAGATTCGTAGAGAATTAAAAGCAAAAGGTGATTATGAAGCATTACGAAAGCTACCGAGAGATTCTTCACCAACAAGATTAACAAATCGATGTCAAGTAACCGGTAGACCAAAGGGGTACCTAAGGAAATTTGGTATGTCACGAATCGCATTTAGAGATTATGCCCATAAGGGGCAACTACCAGGAGTCAAGAAATCAAGCTGGTAGGATGGAAAAATTAATAATAACTATATCCTACATTGATTGGTTACCTCTTGCATATAAATCGTAATGATTACGTTTTTTATGAAGGAGGAGAAGCGACTTGAAAAAATATTATAAGTTTAGTATCTATATTGCTTTTATTATTTTATTTTTGACTGGCTGCAATGTAGCGAAGGAACTATCTGTGTCGGAAGCTGGTGAAAATCATAAGGTGTTACAAATTTATACAACGTTATATCCTTTGACCTATTTTACAGAGCAAATAGGTGGAGAGCATGTGGAAGTGGAATCGATTCTACCTTTAGGTGCAGATGCTCATACATATGAGCCTACATCCAAGACAATGGTTGAGATTGCTAAGGCGGATGGATTTATATACAACGGAGCCCAAATGGAAGCTTATGCGGAAAGTATCAAGGAAGCATTAAAAGACGAAGGTGTTACTGTACTAGAAGCATCTAAAGGAATACCTTTATTAGAGCATAAGCATCATCACAGTCATGTCGAAGAAAATGACCATGACCATGGACATCATCATAATGAGATGGAAGAGGAAGAAGAAACGCACCATCACGATCATGGACAGGAAGACCATGAAACAGAAGAGCATACACATGAACATCAAGAGTCCCATAATCATGACGAGGAACCTGAGGAACATCACCATAATCATGGTGACAAAGACCCGCATGTCTGGTTAGATCCAAATCGAGCTATCACGATTGCTGAAAATATTAAAGATTTATTAGTAGAATTACAGCCTGAAGCAGAAGCGGAATTTGAAAATAATTTTACGGATTTGAAATCCAAATTAGAAGAACTAAACAAAAGCTATCATGAAAAAATTCAAGCACAAAGTAGAAATGAAATCTTAGTTACCCATGCAGCATATGGATATTGGGAAGAGGCTTATGGGATTAAGCAAATTGCTATTTCTGGATTATCTCCATCCAATGAACCATCTCAACAGCAGCTAGTGGATGTTATAAATATTGTCGATGACCATGAGATTAACTATTTATTGTTTGAACAGAATGTAGAGCCAAAAGTAGCGAAAGTTATTCAAAATGAAACAAATGTAAAGTCGCTTGACCTGCATAATTTATCTGTTCTTACTGAAGAAGATATACAAAATGAGCAGGATTATTTTTCACTTATGTATCAAAACCTAGATGTCCTAATAACAGCATTAAAAGAATAGACTTTATGCCTTTTCAATAGATAAGTAAATATTACGATTATTACAGGCGGGTCTATTCTATGGACCTAAGGCACTACTCTATCTCCGGAGATATACTAGACTTCTTGAAAAAGAAGAGCGCTTTTTCTGTATCGCTGCCGAAGCTTTCCTTAATCCTAAAGAGGAAAGATACCGGTGAGACCTTACAGTGTGCCAGCACGAGGAGGCTCTCTAGCCACCTAAGGAAAACGAAGTATATTTCCGGAGAAACTTTATCCCACATCTAACTGGCAGTAAGATCCCATTTCAATAAAGTGGAACCAATATGAATAAGAGGGGATTGACTGCCAGTAAATGTCCGATTGATTCTAGGGCCTTTAGGTCATACCCTTGTGGTACGAACAATCAGTGGGAGAATATACAATATCTCCACTGATTGAAGTTTCACTTTATCATATTAGTTATGCGTACTATTCTTTAATTAAAATACGCTTGTCTTCAAGCTTTCGTTAATAGTGGTTATTTCATTCTATGTTCCTCTTTTTTTAATTTATGCAATGTATGTTTAGTTCCCCATTCATGCATGGCTTCCAAAATTGGTTCTAAGGTTTTTCCGTACTCCGTAATGGAATATTCCACCTTAGGGGGAACCTGTGGGTAAACCACCCGCTGAATAATATCTTCTTCTTCCAATTCCCTCAATTGCTTCGTTAACATCTTTTGGGTAATCTCGGGCATCCTTTTTCTTAGCTCATTAAAGCGTTTCGTTCCTTCTTGTAATAAATATAAAAGGATTATTGGTTTCCATTTACCAACAAGTATACCTAAAGCATCTTCTACACGACATTCTTCTGGTATTTTATCCATTCTATTCCTCCTAAGTATCATTTTGTATACTAGGTCACCTTAAAGTGCGTACTTATATTTGTGATGGTTATAAACTACAATAACACTATAAGAGGTAATTGGAAAGGTGGATGAACAATGGAAACTTATCGCATTGATCGACGTAAAGGAATGGAGTTTGGCATCTATACACTAGGGGACCACCTGCCAAATCCTAAAACAGCAGAACGTATCTCTGCACAAGAACGTATACATGAAATAATTGAATTTGCTAAGTTAGCTGAACAAGCAGGTATCGATTTCTTTAGTGTTGGGGAGAGCCATCAGGAGTATTTTGCAACGCAGGCACACGCCGTAGTATTAGCAGCAATTGCCCAAGCAACAGAAAAGATAAAGCTTGCAAGTTCTTCGACGATTATAAGCACATCTGATCCAGTACGAGTATATGAGAATTTTGCAACCATTGATCTCATTTCAAAGGGAAGAGCTGAGATTGTAGCTGGGCGTGCATCAAGGATTGGATTATTTGATTTATTGGGCTATGATGTACACGATTATGAAGCATTGTTTGAGGAAAAGTTCGAATTGTTATTAAAAATCAATCGAGAGAAGATAGTTAATTGGCATGGTGAATTTCGTGCGCCGTTAAATAGCGCTGAAGTTCTCCCACGTCCGAAAAATGATTCTATGCCAATTTGGCGAGCTGTTGGTGGTTCTTCGGCTAGCGCCATCAAGGCTGGTTACGCTGGAGTTCCAATGTTTCTTGCTCATTTAGGTGGTCCAGCTACAAGCTTTAAACGTTCGATTGATGCATATCGTGAAGCTGCTAATAAAAGTGGGCACGATTCATCTAAGCTACCAGTCGCGACTGCTGGCTTCTTTTATGCAGCAGAAACTTCCCAGCAAGCTTTACGTGAAATGTATCCTCATATAAATGAAGGAATGAAGCTAACGAATGGACAAGGATTTCCTAAACAGCATTTTGCACAAGGAGCAGATCCGCATAATGTTATGAATATAGGTAGTCCACAACAGATTATTGAAAAAATCTTATACCAGCATGAATTATTTGGGCATCAACGTTATATTGCCCAAATTGATTTTGGTGGTGTTCCATTTGATCGTTTAAAGAAAAATATCGAGATCATTGGTGCTGAAATTCTACCAGCCATTAAAAAATATACAGCAGAAAAATAGGAGGAAAAAATGAAAATTGTTGCGATGTCTGGGTCAAAGATTGGTACGAAAACGAGCACGGCTATGAAGTATACGATGAAAACAATTAAGAATACGTATCCACATGTAGGCGTTACTTTCATGGATTTAGCAGAATATGACGTTCAGTTCAGTGACGGCCGTCATTATTTAGATTATGAAGGGGATACAAAATATGTTACCCAATTAATTATGAGGCAGATGCAATTATTATCGGAACACCTATATTTCAAGCATCGATTCCAGCTACGTTAAAGAATATATTTGATTTACTTCCAGTAAACGCATTTCTTGATAAAGTTGTAAGTATGCTAGTAACTGCTGGTTCGCCAAAACATTATTTGGTCCTTGAACAACAACTGAAACCAATTTTAACGTATATGAAAGCACAGATAGTTCCGTCTTATGTATTTATTGAGGAACAGGACTTTTATCAAAAAGAAATAATTAATGATGATGTGCGATTCCGAGTTGACCGTTTAGTGGAAGATACAATTGTATTAACCGAAACATATACAGCTATTCGCGAAAAGAAAGAAGCAGAATACTTCTTTTAATTCATTAAGGTAAAAGCTTTCCCTTACAAAAGCATCTTGCCTTTTTAAGGCTATATGTTGCTAACGCCTAAGGAAAGCGCATTCAAATGGTCTTGACAGATAGTTCTCCATCCTATATGATAAAATTAATGAAAGTCGACAACAAAATAGCATTAACAATTGGGTATGTGCTTAGGTGAATCCCTGCAATAATTGGCAGTTAACTGTCAGTTGGTTGTGGGGATTTTTTGTTGTCTATATTATAGAAATTGGGGAGATAGCATGCAAAAAACTAGACGAATGGCAAATCTATTTGCAAAAGATGGAAAGTCAATAACGTTGGCTCTTGATGGGTATTATTTTTCAACGAAAACGACCGGTATTGATAAGGCAATCGCTCAATTGCCAAGCATGATTGAAAATGGGCTAGATGCAGTACTTGTGACATATGGCATGGCTAAAACATATGCTGATACTTTTACCAATGTCGGCATGGTAGTACGTGCGGATATATCGACAGAACTGTTTGATGCAAGTGTTCCAAATACAACTGGATTAATTACAGTTGAAGATGCATTAAAACTCGGCGCTGATGGTGTGATTTCAATGACGTTTCCAGGAACTACGAATGAAGCAAGTTCACATCAAATAGCTGCTAATTTGGCACGTGAAGCAGATAAGTGGAATATGCCATTTATGTGCGAAACATTACCATTTGGTTATGCGATAAGTAGTGAAGCCTCCAATCAACCGGAAGTCATCGCCTCTGCAGGAAGAATGGGGACGGAGCTCGGTGCTGATATTATTAAGACTAGATTTTCTGGTGAAGCTAGTGACGTAGAGATTGTGAAAGCTGCTCAACGACCTGTGCTTGCCTTAGGTGGACCTAAGACAAATGACATGTTAGCCTATTTTAAGTTTGTTAAGCATTGTATGGATGCTGGAGCGAAAGGCGTGGCTGTAGGACGTAATATTACGCAAAATGAACACCCATCAAAAGTGGTAGCTGGTTTGAATACAATTATTCATAAAAATGGTACAGCTGAAGAAGCGTATGAAGTTTATCAGACATAATAGCTAGTAAAATACGTAGAGCTTGACACTTTTTTTGAAGTTTTCTAGAGTAATAGTTGCAAGCGCTTTAAAAAAGGGGTGAGGGCGATGTTTTCGCAAAAGACTGTAATCCCTTCTATAAGACAACTAAAGGATTTGCAAAGTGCGCTTTCAAGTAAGTCAACATATATATTTCTCTCTGAAGTGCATATTGGCAATTTAAAAGAGCTAACGAATCGTTGTCACCAAGCTGGTAAAAAAGTCATCGTACATTTAGATTTGGTTGAAGGGTTAACGAAAGATACGAAGGGTGTTAAATGGTTAAAAGAGATGTTTAAAGTCGATGGGGTTATTTCTCCGAATCAACGTGTATTAAACGCTGCAAGTAAAATGGGAATGCTGACAATCTATCGTATCTTCTTGTTTGATTCTCGTTCGTTGGATCAGTCATTGAAATCGTTAAAAAATACGCATTTTGATGGTGTTGAAATTTTACCAGGACCGTTTGCTATTCATTTTGTCGAACGGATTCAATCCATCGTCCCAGAAGCAAGCCTGCTTGCGGGTGGTTTTCTAGATACAAAAGATAAAATAAATAAAATTCTTCATGGGGGATTTGTTGCTGTGACGACAAGTAATAGAGAGCTTTGGTAAAACAAAATAGCGAAGGGGTATTTGTGATTAGGTGATAATTCCCTCAAAGCTGACAGACAAAGGGCTGTCTTCTTTGGGGGGTTTTTCATGCACAAAAAAAGGGGGAATAGAAGGATGGAAATAATAAACTGGGTTATTGATCTAGGTCCGTCAGTTATGATGCCAATTATTTTCTTAATTTTAGCACTATGTTTTAGGATTAGGTTAGGTCGTGCTTTTAAAGCTGCCATGCTTGTAGGAATTGGTTTTATGGGTATAAATCTAATCATTACACTTCTTCTTGAGAGTATGGGACCTGCAGCAGAAGCAATGGTAAAGCGATTTGATTTGCAACTGACGGTGATCGATCCGGGGTGGCCAGTAGCAGCTGCAATTGGCTGGGGAACACCGATTGTTCCTTTTGCAGTAATTAGCATCATCCTAGTAAATATAATTCTATTAGTGTTTAATATAACAAAAACAGTCAATATTGATATATTTAACTTCTGGATATTCATGATAACAGGTGCACTCGTTTATAGTATAACTGGGAGTATATCAATAGCTGTTGTTGCATCACTGCTTCATTTTATAGTGGTTTTGATCATTGGCGATGTAACTGCTCCACGGATCCAATCAGACTATAATTTAAAAGGGATATCATTCCCACACGGGACTACAGCAGTTTTTGTGCCATTTGGAATAGCTATAAATTGGATAATCGAGCGTATACCCGGATTACGTAAAGTGGAGGCAGATCCTGAATCGATTACTAAAAAATTCGGGATATTGGGAGAACCCCTTACATTGGGGGCGATCATTGGAGCACTGTTAGGGATTTTAGCGGGATTTAATATAAGCTCTGTTTTAACGTTAGCTGTAACAGTAGCAGCGGTAATGGTACTTTTACCTAAGATGGTTGACGTACTTGTAGAGGGATTATCAATAATTCGTGAAGCAGCAGAATCGTTTTTAAAACGAAAGTTTCCAGATAGAGAGTTTTACATTGCTATGGACACAGCGTTGTTAATTGGTCATCCTGCTGTACTTGCAACCGGTTTGTTGATGATACCATCTACGCTTTTACTTGCAATTATCCTACCTGGCAACCGATTATTACCATTCACTGACTTGGCATCGCTTTCATTTTTGTTTGCGATGTGTGCACCTTATTTAAAACAAAATATGGTTCGGTTATACATAACAGGGCTGGTAATTATGACGATGGTGTTATATATCGGAACAGATATCGCTACTGCTTTTACGGAAGCTGCTAATCTAGCAAACGTTACTTTACCTGACAACATAAGCGATACAACAGAGCTTGCAAATCTTGTTGGTGGAGCTTCAACGCCGCTAGGTTGGTTATTAATTAAAATTGCATCATTTTTTGGATAGGGAGGAATGATTTTTTTGAATAAGTATTTACTAGGTATTGATAATGGGGGAACAGTTACAAAGGCAGCACTCTATTCGCTATCTGGAAAAGAAGTGGCAATTGCTTCTCAAAAGACAACGATGATTATGCCAAAGCCATTTCATACAGAGCGTGACATTAATGAGTTATGGAATGCCAACGTAACGGTTATTAAAGAGGTACTAAAGAAATCAAACATTGATTCAGAACAAATAGCTGGAGTTTCCATTACTGGACATGGTAACGGTTTATATTTAACAACCAAAAGTGGTGACCCTACTTACAATGGTATTATCTCTACCGATAACCGTGCGAAAAGCTATATTGAGAAATGGTACGCTAATCCGAGGTTTGAATCAGAAATATTGCCGAAAACAATGCAATCTGTGTGGGCAGGCCAACCGGTAGCGTTGTTAGCGTGGTTGCAAGATAATAAACCCGAGGTAATAGAAAACACGGATTATGTATTCATGGTTAAAGATCTCATTAGGTTTAAATTAACTGGAGAAGCCTATTTGGAATTGACTGATATCTCAGGTACGAATCTAATCAATGTAAAAGATCAGTGCTATGATCTGCATTTACTTGAATTTTTTGGTTTAAGTAAAATGTTGCCAAAGCTACCTCCTCTTAAGCAATCAACCGATATTTGCGGATATGTTACGAAAGAAGCTGCATTAGCAACAGGGCTGAAGGAGGGGACGCCAATTGCAGGAGGAATATTTGATATCGCGGCGTCGGCTGTAGCATCAGGCTTAGTTGAAGAAGATAAATTATGCATTGTAGCGGGGACTTGGAGTATAAATGAATATATTACTAGGAAACCAATTGTAGACAAGGATTTATTTATGACTTCTATTTATTGTTTGTCTGATTATTGGCTTACAACTGAAGCAAGCCCAACTTCAGCAAGTAATTTGGAATGGTTTATTGAAAAATTTATGTCTGTAGAAAAACAAGAAGCTGAAAAACAAGGAAGTTCTATATATGACCTTTGTAACGAACTAGTAGCTTCAACTGAGCCTGAGGAGAGTAATCTTTTGTTTTTTCCATTTTTATTCGGTTCCAATACAGTGCCGAATGCCAATTCTTGTTTTATCGGAATGAATAGCTGGCATCAATTGAAGCATTTCTTAAGAGCGGTGTATGAAGGTATTGTCTTTAGTCATTTATATCATATTGAACGATTGACGAAATATAATGACCAACTTGAATCATCGCGAATTGCTGGCGGTGTAACTAAATCAGCTATTTGGTTACAAATGTTTGCTGATTGTCTACAAATCCCACTGGAAAT
Organism: Virgibacillus sp. M23; assembly: GCF_034190895.1. Taxonomy (NCBI): domain Bacteria; kingdom Bacillati; phylum Bacillota; class Bacilli; order Caryophanales; family Bacillaceae; genus Virgibacillus; species Virgibacillus sp. M23. The sequence continues at coordinate 13,404 of NZ_JAWDHA010000004.1, forward strand.
TGTTGAAGTCAAAGAACATGGAACGCTTGGAACAGCAATGTGTGCAGGGGTAATGACTGGATATTACCGATCAATCGATGAAGCTGCTAGAAATATGGTACATGTAGAACATATCATTAAGCCAAATCCGAACAGAGCCGAAGTGTATGCAACAAAATATAAGCTTTATAAAGAAACGCTAGAGAAGATGGAGCAAATTTGGAAGGTAGGGGTGTAGTAGCGATGGATTTAGGGATAAAAGAAAAAGTAGCCATTATTACTGGAGGTTCAAGAGGCGTTGGTAGGGAAACAGCACTAGCTTTAGCAAGAGAAGGTGCTAATATTGCTATTACCTATCAAGGAAGTCAAGAAAAAGCCCAAGATGTAGTAAGTGAAATTAGAGCTTTGGGCTGCAAAGCCGTAGCTTTTCAAGTGAATCTTGCGGATGCTCATGCAGCAAAAGAAGTAGTGCTTAAAAGTATTGCGTATTTCGGTGATGTAGACGTTTTGATTAATAATGCAGGTGTATGGCCGACAAGTTACGTGAAAGATATGCGATTGGAGGATTGGAAGGAAACTCTTGATATTAATTTAACCAGTGTATTTCAAACATGTAAAACTTTCTCTAATCATTGCTTAGACAAAAAGAAATCAGGAAAGATTCTTAATATTACCTCGCAAGCAGCATTTCATGGATCGACAACTGGTCATGCTCACTATGCAGCAAGTAAAGCTGGAATGGTTGGTTTTACGATTTCGCTTGCACGTGAATTAGCAAAAAGCGAAATAAATGTAAATAACCTTGCTTTAGGGATAGTGGAAACAGATATGATTAAAGACTCATTACAAAAAAATAAAGAATACTACATGAATCGTATTCCGCTGGGGCGTGTTGCATCACCTAGAGAAATTGCTGATATAGCAACTTTCTTAGTCTCAGAGAAGGCAAACTACCTTACTGGTGCAACCATTGATGCTACAGGTGGCATGTTGATGCGATAAACATTAAAACAAAAAAGGGGTTATGGAAATTGAAATGTTTAGCCATTGCTGACTTATTTATTACAAAAGAAATGATGGAACAAGGTCTAACCAAATTAAAGGAAGCTGGTATCGAAGTTACGATACGTGAATGGAAACATGAAAATTTAGAGCAGTTGCAAAAGGATAATCTAGCGATTGAACAAGGCGGGAGTGAGGTTGTTGACGTACCGAACGACTTACTAGAGGATATGGATACGTTTGATATGATCATTACACAATTTGCTCCTATAAATAAGAAGGTAATTTCTTCTGCAACCAATTTAAAAGTAATAGGTGTACTTCGTGGGGGAACAGAAAACGTAAATAATGATATAGCCAGAGAAAAGCATATTAAAGTGGTGAATACACCAGGACGCAACGCGCGAAGTGTAGCTGAGTTTACGGTTGGACTCATCTTATCAGAAATTCGTAATATTGCAAGATCTCATGCTTCTCTAAAACAAGGTGAATGGCGTAAAGAATTTCCGAATAGTTCCTTTATACCTGAACTTGAAGAGAGGACAATTGGCTTAATCGGGTTTGGAAACATTGGCCAATTAGTTGGTCGCTTCTTAAGTGGATTTGATGCTCGAATTATTTTCTACGACCCGTATTTTCATGGGCAAACAACGTTTGAACAGGTTGATTTAAATACGGTGCTTACCGAATCAGATATCATTTCTATGCATGGTCGATTGACGAATGAAACGAAGCATATGATTCGCTATGAGCATTTCCAACAAATGAAGAATACGGCTGTAGTCATTAACTCTGCTAGATCAGCACTTATGAAGGAAGCAGACCTTATTAAAGCATTACAGCATAAAGAAATTGCGGGAGCAGCGATTGATACATTTGATCATGAACCATTAGGAGATAGTAGTCCATTTTTACAATTAGATAATGTGACAATTACTGCTCATATGGCTGGAAGTACGAATGATGCTTTTCGCAATACACCAAAAAAACTCGCAGAATATTTATTAGCATGGTATAAACGACAAGTGTAAAAGTAGTCTTTTAACATTTTTATCCCGCATATAACTAGCAATAAGATCGCCGCTTCAAGCGGTTCACCTAACAATCAGTGGGTTGATAAACCACCCCCCACTGATTGAAGTTTCACTTTATATTTCTATTGAATGAAAAGGGAAATGATTACAATCGGTATTAAAATGCTATTAAAAACCGACAGTGATCATTTCCTTCTGTTTTGCAGCTTGTTCGTGTAACATTATCCGTTTGTAATACCTTTTGAAACATGGAGGTTTCACATCGGCATGCAATTTTGTATTCTTTAGCAACTGCCATAATAGGACAATTATATTCAGTAAGCTCATAGGTGTTTGCGTCAATCTTTGTGATATCCGCCATATAACCTTTTTCATTTTGAATCATTTCCATTTCTTTTATTCTTTCAGATGGGGATTTTTGGTACATCCGAATATTATATTCGTTCGTTAAACGATTTTCTCGTCTTTGAAATAATCGCTGAATGGAATCATCTCCATGCAAATCTCTAATATCGTTTAAAAATTCTACACTTAACCCTTCATAGCTTTTTGGAAACAATAATTCGCCTTTTTCCGATAACGAATACTGTTGCATCGGTCTTCCCATCGATTGTTTTACTTCTTCTGAAAAGATAAGCCCGTCTTTTTCCATAATAGAAAGATGCTTTCGAACTGCCATATCTGTGATATTCAAATGCCTTTTCAGTTCACCAACAGTCAATTTAACCTCTTTTTTTAATAGATGAAGTATCTTATCTTTCGTAGTAATCCTTTCCATAATTAACACCTCTTTTTAGGAAATTACGGTCACTGTCTGTATAAGAAGCAACAAGTCTAGGCTCATACTAAACCTGGTCATTGATATGGCAGAATATAGATTTCCTTTATTGTATAAAAAAGTAGCAATAGTTAAAAGCAAAAAGAAACTATGTGACCAACAAAATTATTAGGGTTTTTGAGCATATAAATTGCTTTTAACAAATTGATGCGATATCCTTTTTGCATACTTATTATACCAATAAGTATAATAAGTACAAAATAAAAAGGATGGAGGAATTTTTTATGGCAAAATTTGAATTACCTGAACTACCGTATGCAACAAATGCATTGGAGCCGTACATCGATCAAACTACTATGGAGATTCATCATGCGAAGCACCATCAAACATATGTAAACAAATTAAATGCTGCACTAGAAGGTAAGGCTGAATTAGCAGACAAATCATTAGAAGCAATTATTAGTAATTTGGAAGCAGTACCAGAAGATATCCGCACAGCGGTACGTAATAATGGTGGAGGACACTTAAACCATACGCTTTTCTGGGAAATTATCGCACCAGGTAAAGAAGCAGCTGAACCTGCTGGAAAACTGGCAGAAGCGATAAAAGAAGCATTTGGAAGTATTAGCAGTTTTGAACAAAAATTCGCTGATGCAGCGACAACTCGCTTTGGCTCTGGATGGGCATGGTTAGTTGTTAATCAAACTGGTAAGCTAGAAGTAATAAGTACACCAAATCAAGACAACCCAATCTCAGAAGGAAAAACACCGATTTTAGGTATTGATGTGTGGGAGCATGCTTATTACCTTAAGTATCAAAACCGACGTCCAGAATACATTGAGAATTTCTTTAATATTATTAATTGGGACGTAGTTGCTGAAAAATATGAGTTAGCTGTGAAATAATGCAAATAAATGGAATGATGTGCTATTCTGGCGCATTATTCCATACATATACAGAATATAAAAAAGGGGGGAAACCAGTGAAAATTGTTGGAATTTCCGGATCAATAGTTGGAGAGAAAACCTCACAAGCTGTGCACGAGGTTTTACTTGCTGCAAAACGCCAGCAAAAAGATGTCGAGACAGAGTTAATCGATTTAAAAGACTATGAAGTTGAATTTGTTCGTGGAACCCCTTTAGCTTATTATAACGAAGATACTTGGTATGTTGTAAATACAGTCTTAGCAGCAGATATCATTGTATTTGGCTCCCCAATATATCAAGCTTCGATCTCAGGTGTGTTAAAAAACCTGCTCGATCATTTTCCTGTGGACGCTTTCAAATCTAAAGTGACAGGAATTATAACAACGGGCGGATCTGAAAAGCATTTTCTTGTGTCTGAATACCAGCTTAAACCGATACTTTCTTATTTAAAAGGGATCGTACCGTCTTGTAGTGTTTTTATTCATAATGACTCATATAATGATGATAATGAAATCGTAGATCCTTCCATTTTAAATAGGATCACATTGCTCACGAAAGAGATGATGGCGATACAACAACGGATTGAACTGGAAACACAATAATGATGCAGTAAATCTGCTGATAGCTGATAGACGAACAGGGCTGTTCCCGAAATTTAAACTGGCTTTTTGGTGACAGCCCTTACTATGTAGCCTCTTTTACAGGAACTTATAGCACTTAGTTCTCTACAATATTTTTTGCAGGTGAATCCTTCTTTAAATTAAAATTATATTGGTTTTCATTTTCATATTTTGGGTCTAGGTAACTGGATTTTAAATCGCTTTTTGAAGTAATTTTAAATTCAGGAAAAGAAGTGTATGCTTCTTCTTTCCATACCCAAATACCTGTTCTTCCTACTTCCTTATGAAATACATTCATTATTAACTTGTTGGCATAATTTGTTGTAAAATGGTTAGCAATAAATAGACGAGATGGTCCAGCAGTTAAAATGTTTTTTTCAATCACATTTTTTTTAATATTATGCTGTAATAAAAGCTGTCCCCCGTCTAACCCTTTCGTATCGTTTCGATAAATAATATTTTTGGAGATAATGGAATTTTTCGTACCACCTCGTTCTTTATCATATCCGCCAATTGATATGCCTGTGTAATAGTTTTCATAAATAATATTATTTCTAATTGTAATATGCTCCGCATATTTCCCAGCATGTTCAGAGGTTGCTTCAATACCGATATCGCAATGATAGATGGTATTCTTTTCAATAGTTATATTTTTTCCGCCGTCTACGTAAATACCACCTGCACTATAATCTTCTCCATAACTTGGATTTCCGTAAGAGGAAATATCATAAACTTGATTATTCTTTATGAAGCCATTTCGTGCATAGTCATTTTTCTTATCATTAGATATCCCTTCATAACCGATAATATCAATGCCTATATTATCATTTCGGCGAACAAGATTATGTTCTATTTTAAAGCCATTTATATTACCATTGAGTACAATCGATTCACTTGAGCCAAGCTTTAAATCTTCCACTGTATTATTTAAAATGTTTATGTCTACCATTGGAGAGGTTCCATATACCGCAATTCCATGCCCATTTCCATCATTTGCATGAGTTTCAATACGCTGCACATGGTTATTTTCTAAAGTAATATGACTGCTAGAACCTGTAACATAAATTCCCATTACTGTTTCATTTGTTACATTACTAGTTAAATCCTGTATGATTAAACCACTAACTGTAACATAGTTTTTATTATTTATTGTAACTAACGAAGTATTCTCTTCAGCATCCTTTAGGTCCTTTCCACTAACAACTACCTTCTCGTTTTTGTAGGCTTTAAAAGTAATTGGTTTTGTTTTTGTACCACTATGTTTAACGACAAGCTTTTCGTTGTAAGTTCCTTTTCGTATGAAGACAGTAGTTCCTGCACTAGCTTTTGTAGCGGCTTTATTTAGCGTGCGAAATGGCTTTAATTTTGTACCATCATTTTGATCATTTCCATTTATAGATACATATATGACCTTTTCCTGCCCTGCATTAGCACTATTCGATATGAGAAAAATTGTAACAGCAGCCCCCATCAATAGAATAAATAATACCTTTTTCATGTAATCACTCCGTAATAAAAATAATTATGTCTTCATCATCGTACACGATGATGAAGACAAATACTATTTCTTCGTATTTAAAGCAAAAAAGAAGGCTGAAGAGATGGCCATGCGGCATTAAATCTAATTTATGGGAGCTTTAGTGCAATTCTATTTGGAAACAACTGAAAACTGACTGAGTTGAAAAAAGTATAGTAGCAATTATTTGTTGATCTAATTTTCCATCAACAAGAAGGGACATGAGGGAAAACAAAGCATATGGAAGCATGTGGGAACACTATATTAATAGAGAACTGGTAGAAGATACATAGGTTGGTTTGAAGCAACCGTACCTAGTTACGACTGAATCTGAACTTCATGGGATGAAGAGCAAGAGGTTAGTGGCATTTGGAGAAAATGCTATCACTAACTCCTAACTTACTTACATGTCCTTTGACCAAATTGGTAGAAAAAGCTTAATGCCTCGTTTGTTAAACGGGAGGAACTTGCTATCTCCAACTAAGTGGCTAATATACCCAATGAGGCAGGTATAGTAAACGCCGTCAACAGCAAGTGAGGATTCTAGGTTAGCAGCAATAAACCCAAAGAAAATAACCCCCAAGATAGAATGCGTATATGTACGGTGTGCTACAAAGGAAGCAATAAGAATATAGATTCCTAGCAATAGTAACCACATTTCCTGTAAGGATAGTCCACCCGCTAGTATACCAATCCCGGTAATGGTTAGCATATGCTTTTGCTTGATCGATGAAGATAATGCCAACAGTGCTAAACCGATTCCCATCCCAATGTACCTTTCATTATTTGCTCCTTCATAGAAACTATAGCAAATAAGCAAAACACCAATTAATTGTGCAACCGCTCGAAACATCTTATGAGATAAGGTTATCTTTCCTCTTAATTTACCATCGATATCAAGATCAGGAAGTAAACCTGATACGGTACCGATCCCGATTAGTAAAAGTGTTTGCGAAGGAGTAGATTGAAGGTTGTTTGCTATAATAAATCCTGTTGCTGCTCCAATTGTTGCATGTGCTGTACCATTCATTTAGTAGTACTCCCTCCATCCTATACGAGATTATAGAAAAACAGACTATTACATTGTACAACAAAATATATGTTCTGTTTAGTAGTAGAATTAATTATTTCAATTGTTTTATTTTATGAGAAAGTATAGAGAACAAGTGAAAGTCAAACGTGAAAAGGCAGTCTGAATTGGATAATCTATATTTAGAAAACAAAAAGGAGCAATCTCAATCTATCGAGCTTGCTCCTAGTTACAGATCATCTTATTCTTTTGTGTTTGTAGAATCTACAAAATTCCATAGCTTGAAGGCTATTTCTCTGGCCTCTACTTCATGGGGCGTTGTTTTAAATACTTCTTTAAATGAGTGCGAAATTGTCTCGATCAGGAAATATCTAGGATCATCTTTTTTTAATTCTTCAAGTAGAAATAGCAAGTACTCCAGACCGCTTGATGTAGTATTCGTATCAAGTTTTTGGTGGAAGCCATTTAATTGAGTTAAAAGTTGGTCTTTGGATCCTTTCTTATCACCTATGTTTCTCGCTAATGTGCTTCGTACATCGTCATCTAAAAGCAGGTCTTTTGAATGTATCAATTGTGGTACAATCGCATCTATTCTTCTAATCACATAGGCTACAAGCTCAGTAATATCACTTAAATTCTTTGATGAGGCAGTCCAAATATGAATAATATGTTGCATCATGCCAAGTAGAAGGACTGCACAATCAAGTGCATAGGGAGCAGATGCTTTGCCATATACATCAATTAGTCTATCTCTTAGCCAAAATAATTCGGCTAAATGATTTTTTTTGACAAAATCTCTTAGTTCATCGTCACCGGAATGGAAAATAGCTTCAAACAGAAGAAATAGATTCTGTTCGCGATTAATGTGCATACGAATTGCTATTTGTTCTGCAAGAACTTTTTTATCAGAAAGGTTTTGTCCAATAAGAATTTCTCTTCGCCTAACAAATGTCTCCTCATTAACATATTCTAATATTGCTATTAGACATTCATTCTTCGAGGAAAAATAGTTATAAAATGTTCCCTTTGAAATGTTTGATTCCTCTAAAATATCTTGTATGGAAGTAGCAGAGAACCCTTTCTCGATGAAAAGTTGTTGTGCAGTAACTAAAACTTGTCGCTTTCTTTCATTCATCTTATCACCTTTATTCCGCTCTCACAGGAAGAAAAAGATAATTTTGCTCCATTCCTGTAAGAACCAGCGTCGTTCAACTGCAAATAATGGAAGGATAATATTAGCTATACCTTATGCAGCATAAGATTATCGTAACCGATTACTATCTTCTTAGCAATGAGAACGAATATTATTGAGAGAAGCTTAAAAAAATTGTTGAGCTTTATACAATATTAGTATCAGGTATTAATACTTTATGTTAGAATGAAGTCGTAAGAATAAATCAATCTATTTATAAAGTGAAGGGGTTTCAGGATATGTATTATTTCGCAGCACATGCTTTAAAAATAATATTACGTTTGTTTGGAAGATTGAGTGTATACGAAAAGCAAAATGTACCGACATCAGGTGGCTATGTTATAGCTTGTACGCATACAGGTTGGGTTGATATATTATGGCTCGGAGTATCTGTTCTGCCAACAAAAATCCATTATATGGCAAAAAAAGAGCTCTTTCAAACTCGATTTTTAAAATGGTTGATGGAGGGGCTCCACGCATTTCCAGTTGATAGAGAAAATCCTGGTCCGAGTACCATTAAAATTCCCAGACGTTTACTATCTGAGGGAAAGGTTGTGGGGATTTTTCCAAGTGGTACGAGAACGAGTGAGGAAGTTCCTTTAAAAAGAGGTGCAGTTACGATTGCAGGACATGCGAATGTTCCAATTATTCCGGTGGCTTATAGTGGGCCAAATAATTTTAAAGATCTGTTGACGCGTGTGAAACCGAAAATTATATATGGCAAACCAATTTATCTGTCAACAGATTTGACTAAAAAAGAGGGAATGGAAGTTATGTTAGCTGAACTAAATCAGGAATTACGTCTGCTCCAGCAGAAGCTCCAGTCAAAGTGATCTCAACAAGAGGGAGTCTATGTTAAGAAATAGAGCTCCCTTATTAATAGATTAGCATAGAGGATGAGTAATTTTTCCGCATGAATAATACACTGCCTTACGTTACAGCCAGTTTTGAAAAGTATAAAAAGACTAATTATTCATCTAGGTTTAGTTAGATTAATTTTATATGTAATGATAAACGATTCATTACTCTAAGTTAATTAATCAATAACTTTGCACATGAGAATACAAGCGTAAAAAAGCGTAGGAGGGAAAGTTATGGGGATTAGAAATTCTGCCAAAGCAATTATTATTCATGAGGGTGAAATTTTAACAATAATGAAGCAAGATAGAGAGGGCTATTATTATTTGTTGCCTGGAGGTGGGCAAAATAAAGGTGAAAATTTACATCAGGCCTTAAAAAGAGAAGTATTAGAAGAGATAAGTGCAGTTGTAGAAATTGGTGAATTATTGTGCATACGTGAATATATCGGAAAAAATCATGAACATGCCACATATGATGGGGATACGCATCAAATCGAATATATGTTTATTGCTAGTTTAGAGGGAGATAGAAGCCAAGTAATGAATGGCGTTCTTCCTGATGATGGTCAAATTGATGTAGCTTGGCTACCTATTTCAAGCATTGAGAACTATCGGCTATATCCAAAAGCACTTCGTCCCTATTTAATTGAATATATGGCTGAAGTAAAGCCTCCCGTTTATCTTGGGGATGTTAATTAACGATATATACTTCAATAAATAATATAAAACAATAGATGTCCGTATACCTTTCTTTTAAAGGGAAAAAGTAAGTAGAACCGATAAAAAAGATAGAGGTGTGTAAAATGGATAATGTTAATCTAGGGCTATCTGATGAAATGCAGAACCATTTAAGCAAATATTTAACACAAATTACATCTGATATTAATCATGTGCTTGATACAATTGAAAGAAAAGACTGCTGTATATTAAATGAGTTTGAGCATATCCATCATACGTTTCATGATTTACAAAAGACAGCTGCTTCGTATTATTTAAATTCATACTTATCCTCATACACTGATCGCTATCAAGCCTTATCAACAGCGATACAACATTTTTCCGAGCGTAAACACGGGGCACTCATGGTTGTTGAACGAAATGATATGTTGGAAACATTCCTACATTCTGGGATTCCAGTTGGTGCAAATCTTAGTTATGCCTTATTGGAATCCATATTTTACCCTGGAAGCCCACTTCATGATGGCGCTGTCCTAATTAAAGGGAATACCATAATCTCTGCGGGAAATGTTCTTCCTCTCTCTCAACAGGTAGCAGGTGATAAAAAAATGGGAACACGACATAGGGCTGCATTAGGATTATCTGAAATTAGTGACGCAGTTGTACTTGTTGTATCAGAAGAAACAGGTAAAGCTTCCTTTGCATTAGATGGTAAAATGTATGCGATTCATCCTGGAGGAATGATTTAAATGGTTGAAACTGACAAATCTTATGCGTATCATCCAATCGGTCATTCGAAGATAGTTTCTTTCTCAAGCTTTTCGGATTGAAATAATTCAATAAATCGCCTTGTACTTTTAGAAAGGTAACGGTCCTTTAACCAAATAAGAGATGACTGAGAAATGATTGTATTATCTTCTATTGTTAATGTTTTTAGCCCACGTAATTGATGTCCAGATAGTGTCGACTCAGGAACAATTGTTGCTCCAACCTCCTCACTAACAAGTTGGAGAATCATGTCTACATCTGGACATTCACAGACTATTTTAGGGTGTAGATTAAAACTTTCAAATTGATCAAGGATTAATTCATATTGTCCAATGCCGCTAATTCTGTGTAATAGTAACAATGGAAATGTGCTTAGTTGTCTCATTGTAGTAGCTATCATGGAAGATTCGCACCATTGTTCTGGCATTACTACGATATATTTTTCATCCGGAAGGGAAAGGGAATTAAAGGCTTGCATCTCTAATGGTAAACGAATAATGGCAATGTCAATATCTCGATTACTTAGTTGTTCAGCAAGCGAATAGGAATCTCCTTCTTTTAAATAAAAGTGCACGTGAGGGTATTTTTCCTGAAATAGCTTTATTTGCCTTGGTATGTGAGAGAAGCAAGTTTTCACACAACCGAGCGAAATACTTCCCTTCGTACCCGTCCCAGTTTCTTTTACCTCTGTAATTGTTTCTTCTAATGTATCGAACAATTCGTTAATTTTATTATAGAGTACTGTTCCTGCATCTGTTAATTCCATTTTACGCCCGTTACGTTCCAATAATTTAACTCCTAGTTCTTCTTCTAATGACTTCAAGCTTTGACTTAGTGGTGGCTGGGCCATATGTAATTTATTAGCTGCTCGGGTAATTTGCCCTTCATTAGCTATAGCTTGAAAATACCGTAAATGTCTTATTTCCATTGAGCTATTCATCCTTTTTTAGTTGGTAACGCTTACTTTCATTGGATTATATATGATTTGATGTACAAAAACAATATCTTTTAAAACAAATATATATTATATATATAGATTACTAATGAAATAGATATTATTAATATAGAAATAATCGTGCTATTATTCTAATTAAAGGTATTATTCAGAAAAAGTTTGTGCATTGGACCGAAATGATACCGCTTACAATAATAAAGTATAGGAGGAAAGTATATGCCAGCAAAATCAGGAAAACAATATATCGATCGTTTAAAGCAAGCGAATAATAATGTGTATATTCATGGAGAACGTGTTGAAGATGTAACAGAGCATCCGGCATTTAAAAATGCAGTTCAGTCCATGGCAAGACTATATGATATTCAATATGAAAAACCAAAAAAAATGCTCTACACTTCTCCTACTACAGGAGACCAAGTAGGGAAGACATTTATGGTACCAACCACCATTGATGAACTAATCGAGCGACGTGAGGCAATTATGGAATGGCAAAGTTTTACGAAAGGGTTAATGGGAAGATCTCCTGATTATTTAAATGCTGATGTTATGGCAATGGGAGCAGCAAGTGAATTCTATGCCGAGGGTGACCCAATGTTTGCTGAAAACGCAAGGAACTTTGCTACTTTTGCAAGGGAAAAAGACATTAGTTTGACCCATACATTAATTCACCCACAGGTGAATCGTGCAAAGATTCAGGCTGAGCAGAAAGATGCAAATGTCGCTCTTCATGTAGTAGAAAAAAATGATGAAGGTGTCGTAGTTGATGGGATTCGCCTTTTAGCAACGCAAGGTGGTATTACGGATGAAATTCTAGTATTTCCATCTACAGTTAAAAAATCAGGTGAATTAGACGATCCTTATTCGTTAGCTTTTGCAATTCCGAATAACACACCAGGACTAAAGTATTTGAGTCGTGAATCGTTTGACTATGGAAAGAATCAATATGATCATCCACTCAGTTCTAAATTTGAAGAAGGGGATACCATTGTCGCATTTGATCATGTACTTGTACCGTGGGACCGAATCTTCGTTTTAGAAAATTCATCCATATGTAATCGGGCATTTTCTGAGACGAATGCAGTTGTGCATATGACACATCAAGTGATTGTCAAGGATATCGCTAAAACTGAATTCCTGCTTGGGGTTGTTCTTACACTAATGGATTCGATTGGCATTGATGGATTCCAGCACGTAAAAGATAAAGGCACAGAAATCATGCTTACCTTAGAAACAATGAAATCTCATCTATTTCGAGCTGAGCATAGCGCTAAATTGGATAGGTGGGGGATGATGACACCTAATTTCCAAGCTTTAGATGCTGCTAGAAATTGGTTTCCTCGTGTTTATCCGAGAATGGCTGAAATACTAAGGATTTTAGGGGCATCAGGCATGATGGGAATACCAACATATGCTGATTTCGAAAATGAAGAAATTGGTCCAATTCTTCATCGTGCTATGCAAGGAAAAAACGTTGAAGGTTATGAGCGCGTACAGATTTTTCGTTTAGCTTGGGATTTGACAATGAGTGCATTTGGTAGTCGCCAAACGCATTATGAATACTACTTTTTTGGCGATCCAATTAAAATGGGCATGGCGTATTTTGATAAATATGATAAAGAAGTGTATAAAGCCCAAGTTCGGGACTTTTTAAGTAGTCAGCACATGGGGCAAGTGAAATTATAAAATTTTTATTATAAAAGCCAAATAAAATTGATGGTAATACATTGAGCCTAGAAATTGGCTCGGTGTTCATTATCAAATGAAAATTACTTTCTCTAATACAGTTATAAATTGTAATTTACTTAAGCCAACAGGCAGCCACATGAAGGAAGCTATAAGGTTCTCAAGTGGTATATTGCAATATAACGGTGATAGCCAATGGTTGGTGGTAGTAAAATCGAATGCGTTATGAGTAAGACTACCAAGATAGATGTTCTAAGTAATTTCCATGATTTCCGTAGAGTCAGTTTCCATCTTACAATAAAGGAGGAGAATTAGCATGGAAAACAGAGAGTTTCGTAATGCAATGGGGAGATTTGCCACTGGAGTTACGGTAATTACAACAAAATCGGGAGATAATCATCATGGCATGACAGCGAATGCGTTTATGTCTGTTTCACTAGATCCTCAATTGATAACGGTTTCCATTGACAATCGAGCTAATATGTTAAATAAAATAAACCAGTCTGAGAAATTTGCTGTTAGTTTTCTGTCTGATAAGCAGCAGGATATTTCCATGCACTTTGCTGGTCAAGCAAATGCTGACGAGGAAATAGAATTTGATTATATACAACAAGTTCCGGTAATCCAAAACGCTCTAGCCTCCATAGTATGTGATTTAGATCGTAGCGTAAAAGTTGGAGATCATACATTGTTTATTGGTAAAGTGATCGATATGAATGTAACAGATGGAAATCCGTTAACATTCTTCGGTGGAAAATACGGAAAACATGAACCCGTTGAATATGTATAGTTAACGATCGAAATTATTATATATGATTTAATATATTATATTCAAAGGAGTGGAAATCACATGGCTAATCAAGTAGCTGATCAGCATTTGAAAATGAAACAGCAAACAAAAGATATCAAGCTCTATATCAATGGAGAATTCGTTGAAGCCGAAAGTCAGCACACATTTGAAAATATAAGTCCATATACAAATGAAACCATAAACAAGGTTGCATCAGGTGATCAAGCTGATATTAAGAAAGCTGTACAGGCAGCAAGAGCTGCCTTTAACGGAGAATGGGGCAACTTAAAAGTAAAAGATCGGCTTGCATATGTCTACAAAATTGCAGATCTTATTGATGAGCATATTGAAGAGATAGCCCCTCTAGAATCATTTGATACTGGTTTACCAATAAGTCAAACCAAGAAAATGGTGAGTAGAGCAGCCTATAATTTCCGTTTTTATGCTGAAATGGTTTCTACGCGCATGGTAGGAGAAGCATATCAAGTGGATGATGAATTTTTAAATTATACCATTCATAAACCAATTGGTATTGCTGGGTTAATTACACCATGGAATGCACCATTTATGTTAGAAACATGGAAAATAGCACCAGCATTGGCTACTGGGAATACCGTTATCTTAAAGCCGGCGGAGTGGTCTCCATTGACTGCTAATCGATTGGCAGAAATCATAGACAAGGCAGGACTTCCTAAAGGCGTATTTAATGTAGTTCACGGCTATGGAGAAACAGCAGGTGCTTCCCTTGTAGCACATCCCGATGTTGAGTTGATTTCATTTACTGGAGAGACGACTACTGGCTCAGAAATCTTAAAAAATGGTGCGGACGCTTTGAAGAGCTTTTCTATGGAGTTAGGTGGAAAATCACCAATTATTGTTTTTGACGATGCTGATGTTGAACGTGCACTTGATGCATGTACATGGGGGATATTCTCGTTTAATGGAGAGCGCTGTACGGCGAATTCGCGCTTGTATGTGCATGAACATATAGCTGATGAGTTTATTCATAAGTTAAAACAACGTATAAACAAGATAAAAGTAGGAGATCCGTTAGAAGCAGATACACAGGTTGGTCCACTTATTCATAAAAATCATTATGCTAATGTCAGGAATTATCTTGAAATTGCTAAAAAAGAAGGATGCGAAGTAATTAGTGGAAATGTTCCAGACAGCAAAGGTAATTACGTTGCGCCAACCCTTATTCTGAATGCAACTAATCAAATGCGTGTGATACAGGAAGAAATATTTGGACCAGTTATTGCTGCAATGACATTTACAGATGAACAAGAAGTTATTGACTTAGCTAACGATGTTCGCTACGGCTTAGCTGGTTACGTTTGGACACAGGATATACAACGGGGGCATCGTGTTGCTCAAGCGATTGATTCTGGTATGTTATGGGTGAATTCACAGAATGTACGTGATTTAAGAACACCATTTGGAGGATCAAAGCACAGTGGAATTGGTCGTGAAGGTGGACATTATGCCTTTGAATTCTATACGGAAACACAAATTATCCATGTTGCTTTAAAGGATCATCCTATTCCGCAATTTGGAAAGTAATAGCTGTCATGATTTTATATGGGGAGGGGAATGCCAGCATGAACTTTGATATTATTCGTTCAGGTCGTGCCATTTTACACGTAACCGATTTAAAAAAGTCTAAAGCTTTTTATGAAGCGCTCGGATTTATCGAGTCAGAAGCGGATGATGAGAATATTTTTTTCCGCGGGCTGGAAGAACACAATCATCACAGCCTCTGGTTAAGAAAGAAACCGGAGGCTGCTGTGGAAGCAATAAGCTATAAAGTTACCTCTGAAAAAGATCTCGATGAACTGGAGAAATTCTTTCTTAGCCAAGGCAATGATGCGAAGTGGTTAGAAAAAGGGACACAACGAGCACTTGGGCGTGCATTACGAGTTCAAGATATTTCTGGTTTACCATTAGAATTTTACGCAGAAATGGAGACGGTTGACCGCCTATTACAACGCTATGACCTGTATAAAGGTGCGAAAGTACAGCGGATTGATCATTTTAACTGTATGGTACCAAATGTGGAGCAAGCATATGACTTTTATATCAACCAACTTGGATTTATGTGTTCAGAATATACCGTTGGAGAAGAAGATAAAATATGGGCTGCTTGGCTACATCGTAAGCCATCCGTTCATGATGTTGCATTCATGAATGGGCAAGGACCACGGCTACATCACATTGGTTTTTGGCTAAAAGACCCAATGAGTTTAATAGATGGTTGTGATGTGCTTGCGGCTATGGGGTATGGACCAAATATTGAACGTGGGCCAGGTCGTCATGGATTATCCAATGCCTTCTTCTTGTACCTAAGAGATCCAGATGGTCATCGAATTGAATTATATAATGGAGATTATTTAACGAGTGACCCCGACTTCAAACCAATTAAGTGGGATTTAGATGATCCAATGCGACAAACATTTTGGGGACATGAAGCGCCGGACAGCTGGTTTGAAGAAGCGTCTAGAGTTTTGGATGTACAAACTGAGAGAAAATTGCCGCTACATGAACCGAAATTGAAAAAAAGAAAACCGCAATTTGTACTATAGGTTAATTCAAATCGTTTAATGAAAAGAAAGGATGAGCAAAATGACCAAGACATATGAGGAAATAAAGCAGCGTTTAAGGGGGTCAATCACTCCAGTTATTACACCGTTCAAAGCTGATTTTTCAATTGATTACGATAAACAATCGGAACTGATTGAATATCAGTTGAACAATGGTACACATGCGATTTCTGTTACAGGTACATCAGGGGAACCAAGTTCACTGACCATTGAAGAACGGGTCAAAGTAATGGATAACGCGAAGAAAACAATTAATGGTCGAGTACCATTTGCACCAGGTACTGGCTCAACGAACCACGATGAAACCATGTATTTAACAAGAAAGGCACAAGAAATTGGTGCAGATGCAGCCATGGTTATTGTTCCATATTATAATAAACCGAATCAGCAAGCATTATATAAGCATTTCAAGACGGTAGCAGATTCGGTGGATATACCAATTATTGTATATAATATTCCGGGTCGCACTGCATTAAATATGGAAGTAGAAACATTAGCTAAATTAAATGAGGATTGTCCAAATATTGTGGGTGTTAAAGAATCAAATAAGGATTTTGAACATGTGAACAGAGTAATGCTTCGTTGTGGTAGAGACTTCCTATTATATTCAGGTATTGAATTACTTTGTTATCCGATGTTGACTATTGGTGGTGCAGGATCAATCAGTGCAACAGCTAATGTAGAACCAGCAAAGGTAGCGGAGATGCATGATGCATGGACAATGGGGGATGTGAAGCGTGCACAAGACTTGCATTTTGAATTAATGAAATTAAATGATGTCCTATTTAAAGATACAAACCCTGCACCAGTAAAGACAGCTTTAGGGATGATGGGGAAAATCGAACCCGTATTACGACTGCCGATGGATTTACCTTCAAAATCGCTTCAAAACGAAATTCGTGAAACCTTGGTTGAATACGGGAAACTTTTACAGCCCACTTAAGGAGAACAACATAAGAGCAAAAGTAAGCTAGTCAATGGGCAATGAGGCTTATGGGTATATTTTTTCATAGTACTTCGAGCTTAAGCAATAATCTTTTGTAACAGGATTGGGTATTGCTTAAGCTTGGTATATAGCTCAGAAAAAAGGATGATGAATCATGAAAACCGTTCGCTTAAAGATGTCAGGTATACAGCATTATAGGGAAGCCAAGGTCGATGTTGAAAATGGGAAAATCGAAATTGCTGGAACATCGTATAAGCAAGAGGAGGTTTCGTATGATATCCCTGTGTCTGGAACAGTTTACGGTACGTTATTAAACTATCAGGGCGAATACAAACAACTAGAAAAGGCTATGTATGAAGCACCATATCTAGCCCCTCCCAAAGCACCGATTTTATATATTAAACCTGTCAATACATTTGCTTCTGCAGGATCGATGATTGTCCTACCTGAGGACATTTCAGAACTAGAGATGGGTGCAGCCTTAGGTGTTGTAATAGGTAAATCAGCAACCAAGGTTAATGAAGTCGAAGCATTATCGTACGTAGAAGGATATACGATTGTAAATGATGTTACTATTCCACATGATAGTGTTTATCGACCAGCTATTAAAGAAAAGGCTCGCGATGGTTTTTGTCCAATTGGACCCTGGGTTGTAACACGTGACTCTGTAGATAGCCCTAATGATTTACAGATTCGAGTAAGGATTAATGGTGTGTTGAAACAAGAAAATAATACGAAAAATCTTATTCGTTCCGTTGAGAAACTAATTGCTGATGTGACCGCGTTTATGACATTAGCAAAAGGGGATGTGCTATTAGTTGGCATACCAGAAGACCCACCTGTTGC
The DNA here is from genome assembly GCF_034190895.1 of Virgibacillus sp. M23. Classification (NCBI taxonomy): domain Bacteria; kingdom Bacillati; phylum Bacillota; class Bacilli; order Caryophanales; family Bacillaceae; genus Virgibacillus; species Virgibacillus sp. M23. The sequence goes on from NZ_JAWDHA010000004.1 coordinate 31,607, forward strand.
CAGAATAAATGATGTTGTACAGATTGAAATTAACAAGATAGGTATATTAGAAAATACGATAACTACCGAAGAAGCACTAGTAGGAGGGAGAGCATGAAGCATGCACGAATTGCTTATCAGGGACTTGTCCATGAAGCAGTTGTTACAGAGGATGGTATCCAACTAAATGATGGAAGAATGGTAAGCGAAGATCAGGCAGTGTGGCTGCCTCCAGTTAAGCCAAATACAATTTTTACATTAGGTTTGAATTATGCCGATCATGCGAAGGAATTATCGTTTTCTCCAACTCAAAAAGACCCACTTGTATTCTTTAAAGGTCCAAATACACTAATTGGTCACAAAGCCAGCACCATGCGTCCAAGTGATGTTGCATTTATGCATTATGAATGTGAATTAGCGGTCGTCATTGGCAAGGAAGCGAAACAGATAAGAAAAGAAGTTGCATATGATTATGTTAAAGGATACACAATTGCAAATGATTACGCGTTACGTGATTACTTAGAGAATTATTACCGGCCAAACTTAAGAGTGAAAAATCGTGACGGTTGTACACCAATAGGACCATGGTATGTAGATAAAGCCGATGTGAAGGATCCTATGAATTTAGCATTGCGTACATACGTCAATGGAGAAAAAACACAAGAAGGATCAACTGCTGATATGCTTTTAGGAATTCCAGAGTTAATTGAATACTTAAGTGGATTTATGACCCTGTTCCCAGGAGACATTATTTTAACCGGCACCCCAAAGGGCTCCATAGATACAGCAGTAGGAGATGAAGTAGTAACCGAGATAGAAGAAATCGGTCGTCTTGTCAATACAATAGTTGGGGAGGAAGCCTTTCTATCTAATTAATATGGCGAAAGGAGAAGAGCTTGTGCCACATGTAATCATTGAATACACAGATAATTTAAAAGCGGTGAGTATCCCAAAATTATTGAAAACAATAAATACCACACTACTTAACCATCAAGATATCATTCCGATTGGTGGACTTCGTTCCAGAGCTATTGAATTGAGTGATTATCTTGTCGCTGATGGTACTCAAGATGACGCTTTTGTACATGCTACGTTAAAAATAGGAAAAGGACGAACGGAAGAAGAAAAAAAGCGATTAGGTGATGATTTGTTTCGTGCCATCGAACAGCATTTTTCTACGATCTATAAAGATCGTTATCTTGCATTATCTATGGAAATCTATGAATTTATCTCTCCTACGTATAAATTAAATAATATTCATCAGCGCTATAAAAAATAGTATTGGAGAAAGTTCAAAATAGTTACTAGCACAAAGCGATCAAATATTTATGCCAAATAGCTGGGAAAGGCCTGCCACCAATTGATGTTATCTTAAAGGGTAACCTGTTGAAGAGGAGGTATGTAACCATTTTGACATCATATATAATATAGTATATGATTAATCCACTATGGAAAATAAAACAATTACTAAAAAACAAAAAGCTTATGATTATATGAAATCAAGAATTATTGAAGGGTACTATGCACCTGGTCAACGCATTGTCATTAATCAATTAGTAAAAGAACTATCTACAAGTGCAATTCCAATACGAGAAGCTGTACGGCAATTAGAAGCAGAGGGATTAATTGATTATCAGAACAATATTGGACCGGTAGTTACGCCAATTGATAAAAACGAGTATTTAGATACGATTTCCGTATTAGCAGTTATGGAAGGATATGCGACTGCATTGAGTAACCAACAGGGCTTCTCAGAAGAGAAAATAACGGAGTTATCAACGAAAAATCAACAAATGAAAGAGGCTATTGAAGCATTTGATTTTCAGGCTTTCGGAAGATTAAATCGGCAGTTTCATGATTTAATCTATACCCATTGTGAAAATAGATTTTTGGTTGAGGAAATTCGCAAATCTTGGAGAAAGTTAGACTCAATACGGAGAACAGGTTCTGCATTTCATCCTAAACGTGCTTTTGCTTCTATTCAAGAGCATCAACAACTCATAGATTTACTTCGTAGAAAAGCTGATTTTGAAACGGTTGAAAAGGTAGCTCGTATGCATAAATTAAATACAAAGGAAGCATTTAAACATCAACGTAACCAAATCCATGGAGATGCCTTTATATAATATGCAAGGTGTTATTGGATCGATTTTTTTGCTGGTAATTATACACGATGGCAATGCTTATGGGAACAGATAAGGTGGAGTATGTACTTGTTCACAAGATGAAAACCGTGCTTGTAAAAAAGGCTCATATTCCTGTTATGTAAGTAGGGAGCTGACGAATACAGACAGCTCCTTTTACATAGTCTAGGAAATTAAAAAATTAGCCCATGTCGATAAATATGGGCGTGTCAAGCCGGGTCCAGGTTCAGCGCTCAGAAACGAGGTGACTTCATGAATTGCTCTACAATAAGTCATCATCGGTTCGTAAGCACACCGTGATTCCTTATCTCCGTTGACTCGCCAGTCGTTACGTTTCTAATCGAAAGAGAAAAAATTCTGATAATTCACAATTGACATTATATATGATCTTATATATAATTTTGTATACCAAATGGAAGCGTTATCAAAAGGATGATGGCTGAATTTATTCCTTGGAGGGAAAATGATGTTTGATAAGCTTGGATATTTTATTGGGATTATTGTATTGCTTTTACTAACAGCTTGTTCTGAAGGAATAGCTTCCACTGGATCACAACATAATTTAATTATTTCTCATTTTTTACCCGGGAGTCATCCGGTTCAGACTCAGGTGTTACAAGGTATAGGTAATGAAATAGAAAAAAAGACAGATGGAGACATAACCTATGAATTATATCCCTCCAATGCATTGGGAGTGGCAGGATCACAATATGATATGGCTGTTACGGGAGAAGCAGATATTGCATTAAGCGTTCATGGATATTCTCCTGGGAGGTTTCCATTGATGTCTGTTATGGAACTACCTTTTTTGGCGGAAACAGCTGTCCATGGTTCGGAAATAATAGCAAATCTCTATGAAGAATTTCCAAGTATTCAGGAGGAGCATGCTGATACGATACCATTATTTTTATTTACCGCAGAACCTGCTCAGTTAATTACGAAAAATCACCGTATTGAATCACCTGAAGATGTAAAAGGTTTACGTGTTCGATCTCCATCTCCGTTAGCTAATGATATTTTGGAAGCATTAGGAGCTGTACCTGTATCTATGCCAATGGGAGATGTTTATGAGTCACTAGAGCGAGGTGTTATCGATGGAGCGATGGTTCCTTTGGAAGCGCTTTATAATTATCGTCTACATGAAATAGCGGCTTATATCACAATTGGCAACTTCTCTGCAACTCCTTTCTTTTCGGTAATGAATAAGGAAGCATATTATCGTTTTACAGATTCGGAAAAACAGGTCATAAATGAAGCTACAGGAATAGAAGCGTCTATAGAAAGTGGAAGTGTTTTTGATGTAGACGGTCAGACAGGAAGGAAATTAGCAAAAGAAAATGGAGCAGAGGTAATTGATTTAACAGAGGAGCAATTAATTCCATGGAGAAAGGCATTGGACCCAATTGTTCAAGCATGGATAAATGACATGGAAAATAGGGGCTATCCCGGTCAACATATTTATGATCGAGCATTTCAATTAAAAGCGGAGCTAAAGAAGTAGAAAGAAGGTGATTAGATGGACAGCATAATGAAGCAATTAAGTAGAGTCATTCATTATATTGCTCAAGTCATTCTATTATTGATGGCGATCTTGATTACATTAGATGTACTCAGTAGATGGATTCTTAAAGCTCCTATCACGGGTACGGTCGACTTTACGGAGCTAGGTCTATCACTTGTCATCTTCTTAAGCCTAGCTTACACACATGTCAGAGAGGGACATATTACAATTGACTTTGTAATTGAGCGATTCTCAACTCGTATACAGTGGATATTTGAATCTGTCATTAATTTGTTAATCACGGGTTTAATGCTACTTGTAGCATGGAGTACCTGTGAATATGCAATTCGTCTCTTTTACGCTCATACGGTAACAGGTGATTTACGTATTCCACTTTTTCCGATCGCTATGTTAGCAGTTATAGGGACAATATTATTCGCGCTAACCGCATTTCTGCATGCTATTCATTATTTGCAAAAGGTGGTTCATTCAAATGAGTCCTGAAATAATCGGTTTTATTAGTATTATTGCATTGATTGTCTTGTTATTACTAAAGGTTCCCGTAGGTATTTCTCTTTTATTTGTAGGCTTGACAGGTACAACATTAATAAGAGGTTGGGATGTGGCATTTGCTCAGCTCGGTAGGACTCCATTTGACACGGCGAGTTCCTATTCGTTAAGTGTTATTCCATTATTTATTTTGATGGGCATGATTCTTTCATACACGGGATTGGGAAAGGATTTATACAAAGCTGTAGACAGTTGGGTTGGTCATCTTCGGGGAGGATTAGCAATGGCCACCATTGGTACTGCAGCCATTTTTTCTTCCATTTCTGGTTCACTTAATGCGACAACTGCAACCGTTTCTAAAATTTCACTTCCTGAAATGGAAAAATTTAAATATCAACCGAGTCTATCGACAGCTTGTGTAGCAGCAGGTGGTACACTTGGAATATTAATTCCGCCAAGTGTGATCTTAATTTTATATGGAATTCAAACAAGGGAAGCAATTGGGGCATTATTAATAGCAGGTATTATTCCTGGTGTCATTCAGGTCATTATCTTTATGATTATTATTGCAATTCTTGTTCGGCGTAATTCAACATTAGCACCTGCGAGATCTGAACAAGCAACAATTCGTGAGAAATTACTTACATTAAAAAATGTTTGGCCATTTTTAGGCTTATTCTTAATTAGTATTGGTGGAATCTACTTAGGTATTTTTACACCAACCGAAGCTGCGGGTGTAGGAGCAATGGGTGCAATTATTTTCGCTTTTTTATCTAGAAGACTTGACTGGAATAAACTAAAGCAATCATTTAATGAATCGTTACGGTTAACTGCCTATATCTTTTTAATACTTATCGGAGCTACATTATTTAGTCAGTTTCTCACAATTAGCAGACTACCTGTGAAGCTTACTTCCTTTGTGAGTGGGTTAGAACTTAACGCATATGTAATTCTGATCTTAATATTAATTGTATTATTTATATTAGGATGTTTTATCGAAGGCTTATCCTTAATCGTTTTAACGCTTCCAATTATTTATCCGATTATTATGGAACTTGGATTTGATGGTGTCTGGTTTGGAATTATTATGGTGATGGCAATCAATATAGGATCATTAACACCCCCGTTAGGAATTAGTATCTTTGTTATTAAAGGAGTCGCGACTAATATTCCAGTACAGACAATTTTCCGAGGAGCTGTGCCTATGATCATTGGGATGATCATTTGCATCGTATTGTTAATCGTATTTCCGCAAATAGTAACGATATTACCTAGCTTAATGAAATAAAATATATTAAAGATCTTCTAAAATGCAAAAGTATTGCTATACATATATCCCTTCGTTGAAAATAACCGATCATTGCTTACGGAAAATTAAAAGCTCTAAATTCTTCAGAAGTGGGCATTGCTTTATAGCCGAACTTCTGTGACTTATACAAATAGTAATGAACCTATTCAAGCTACATTTATAGTGAAAGAAAGAAGTATCTTTCATAATTAGTTTATGAATGGTAAACTAGAGCTGCAACTTAATTAAGAAATCTGTAAAAATACAGGAGAGGTTCGCAATTCCATCCCTCTATAAAAAACTAAGGAGACCAAAACAACACCCTTCTTAGTGTTGTTTTTTTGATGGGAAATGCTAGTTAACGAACACTCTTCTTTGTCGAGGAGGAGAAGCGTCGATGAACGACCAAAAAGCGATAGTTGTATTCAGTGGAGGCCAGGACAGTACTACTTGTTTGTTTTGGGCGCTGAGAAAGTTTGAACATGTAGAAGCAGTAACATTTCAATATGGTCAGCGCCATATCGAAGAATTACAAGTTGCGAGAAATATTTGTGAACACTTGGAAGTTACACATCATCTGTTGGATATGAGTTTGTTAAATCAGTTAGCACCAAATGCGTTAACTCGAAAAGATATCGAGATAACAGAAAATGAGGGAGAGCTACCATCTACCTTTGTCCCTGGAAGAAACCTTATGTTTTTATCGTTCGCAGCAATTTTAGCTAAGCAAATAGATGCCAAACATTTAGTAACTGGTGTCTGTGAAACGGATTTTAGTGGTTACCCAGATTGTCGGGATATTTTTATTAAATCACTGAATGTAACAATAAATTTAGCAATGGATGAACAATTTGTTTTGCATACACCGCTTATGTGGTTGGATAAAGCAGGGGTGTGGGAGTTAAGTGACCAGCTAGCGGCTTTTTCATTTGTGAAAAATAATACGTTGACCTGCTATAACGGAATCAAAGGCAGTGGATGTGGGGAATGTCCGGCATGTAAATTAAGAAAAAATGGGTTAGAAAAATATGAAGCTAATCGGAAGAGGGAGCAAGCAAAATGATACAACAAATCTATCCTGTTCCACATCATAACTATTCCTATGAAATTAACAAAGACTTTCATTTTGCAGCAGCACATTATATTCCACATCAAGACACTGGGAGATGTCAGTCCATGCACGGACATACATATTTTACAAATATTACGATTGTTGGTGAAACACTTAACCACACAGGATTTTTAGTTAATTTTAAAGAAATAAAGGATTTGATTCATAAACGCTTTGATCATGGTGTTATGAATGAAGATATTGCTTTTTCAAATGTGTGTCCTAATACCTTTCCAACAACAGAAATTGTTGCTCGGACGATTTATGAATTAGTACAGGAATATTTAGATGGTTTTTCGCATTCTCCGCGTTGTATCCAAGTGTATTTACGGGAAACGCCTTCTAGTTATTGTGTTTATCGTCCAAAGGAGAATATAGATGAAAATACCAGTAATTGAAATATTTGGACCGACCATTCAAGGGGAAGGAATGGTTATTGGAAGAAAGACCATGTTTATACGAACTGCTGGTTGCGATTATTCCTGTTCATGGTGTGATTCAACATTTACATGGGACGGATCAGAGAAACATCTCATTAAAATGATGGAAGCAGAGGAAATAATGCAAACCTTATATCAAAAGGGTGGAGATCAATTCGGCCATGTAACGATTTCAGGTGGCAACCCAGCGTTACTTAGCCAATTGAGTCGCTTGATTGATTTACTCCATCACGAACAAATAAAAGTTGCTATTGAGACACAGGGAAGTAGATGGCAATCGTGGTTTACTAAAATTGATGATCTAACGTTATCACCAAAGCCTCCTAGCTCAGGGATGAAAACCAATTATCAAACGTTAGATTTTATAATTGATTCGTTACAACATCGACAAAAAGGAGAATATAGCTTAAAAATTGTGATATTTGATGAGGGTGACTTAACATACGCTGAACAGATTCATAAAAGGTATCCTCAGGCTAAATTATTTCTTCAAGTAGGAAATGATGAAATTGGTATGGAAAGTTCAGATAAATTGATGGAGCACTTACTTCAGAAATACGAAGCGCTTATTGAACGTGTAATGACAAACAACATCTTAAAAGATGTGCGGGTGCTCCCTCAATTACATACCTTTCTCTGGGGGAATAAACGCGGTGTATAAGAACACGATGGAGATGAGATATATCTTATCCTAAAGCCTTCACTTTTAAAGAAAAATGATAGGGAAAAATTATAAATATGTAAAATATTTTTACAACCAAAAAGCCGAACTAGATTCAAATGAGAGCGGGTAAAACGTTTCGAATCTAGTTCGGCTTTCTCTTTGGCTAAATTCTTATCTCAAATTCTATATTGATGACTTATTGTCATTTTCGTTGACATTATGTCATCGTGAAGATAAGCTAAATGAAGATACGCTTGGGAGGAATAAATTCATGGCAGCGGACAATTGCAATTTTCGGCATGGTCATTATTTTCATGATCAATTTTTATCAGTTAGCCCATTTAGTAAAATGTCAACAATGGATAAGGTTACTATGTTAACTATTTTGAATGGGAAGCGACAGGGAGCATCAATCATTTACTGGTGTTTAGGAGAATACATAAACTCTATTATCTATGAAAGGTAACTAAATTCATGAAGGACACTACGTTTAGCCGTATACGTTTTTTAATTATTATCTTAATCTGTTTATTTTTATTTAGTCTGGTGGCTGTGTATAGTGGGTCTGGTCAGTATGCAGTGGCAGATGAGTTTTACTTTGTAAAACGACAATTGTTTTGGTATATAGTTGGATTTCTTATGTTGATCATGGTTGCTTGGTTTGACTATGAATTACTAGAAAAATGGGCTTTTCCAATGTACCTTATTGGGGTTTTGATGTTAGTCTATGTCCAATTGTTCGGTACAGTAAAAAATGGTTCTCAGCGATGGATAGATTTGGGGATCTTTCAGTTACAACCCTCTGAGTTTATGAAACTATTTTTAATTCTTTATATTGCTGTTCTTTTAAAGAAGGCTGGTAGTAAACGTCTATCATTCATTGCTAGTATTCCAGTTGTATTAAAGGTTTCCATCGCAACGGTAATACCATTATTTTTCGTATTAATGCAACCAGATTTAGGTTCGGGCTTAATGATCGTAGCCTCTACATTGACGTTTTTATTTGTCTCCCATATTTCTACAGCTATGCTTTTATTGTTAACCGTTAGCTTAATTGCTTTAATTATTCTACTAATAACCTTATACTATTTGAATTTTGAGTTGTTTTCTCGTTTTTTTCAAGATCATCAATTATCTAGAATTTATGGTTGGTTGAATCCGAATGAATTTGCATCCGATTATGGTTATCAATTAAAGCAGGCTATCCTAGGTATTGGTTCTGGGCAATTAACAGGAAACGGGTTTAACCAGGGTGTGCAAGTCCAAAATGGGCAAATTCCAGAAGCGCACACTGATTTTATCTTTACGGTTATCGGTGAGGAATTTGGATTTATAGGTGCAAGTATATTGCTATTGTTGTATTTTCTACTAATTTACCAAATTATGATGACTTCATTTCATTCAGGTAGCTTGTTTGGTGTTTATCTTTGTATTGGTATTAGTGGGTTAATGGCATTTCAAATTTTCCAAAATATTGCTATGACAGTTGGTTTGATGCCAATAACGGGTATTGCACTTCCTTTTCTCAGCTATGGTGGTAGTGCTTTATTAACTAATTTAATTGCATTAGGAATAATAGCTAGTATCCGAATCAGATCTAATCGTCGCTATGTATTTGGAAAAAATGTATTGACACAAGGTGATTAAATGAAAGAAAAAATACAGCAAATGGATTATCTCTTATTAATAACTGTTCTTTTGTTATCGGCATTTGGTTTAGTAATGGTATATAGTGCTAGTTATCCGATTGGGTATGAAGTTTATCATAATAGTACTCATTTTTTTGTTAGACAGTTTCTTTGGGTGTTAATTGGTTTCTTATTCTTGATAGTCACCGTACTTATACCACTGCATCGGATAAATAGAATGGTTCCATTGCTAGTTATATCATCTATATTTTTTTTAGTTCTTGTATTAATTCCTGGTATTGGAATAGAAAGGAATTATGCACAAAGATGGATTTCAATAGGTAGATTTGTCTTTCAACCAACAGAAGCTATCAAAGTTTCAATGGTTATATATTTTGCCTATATATATGCGAGAAAACAATCGTATATTCACAAGTTTGGCAAAGGTGTTCTTCCACCTCTTCTGCTATTAGCAACTGTATTTATGCTTATCTTATTACAGCCAGATCTTGGAACAGCCTCTCTAATTCTATTTTCCTGTGGAATTATTGTATTCTGTTCTAGAGTTAGATTTATACATTTAGTCGCGCTAGGTACTATTGCGATCTTAGGTGTAAGTTATTTTGCATACACATCACCGTATCGGTTGCAACGCTTAACATCTTTTCAACAGCCATTTGAAACCGCTGCTACTGATGGGTATCAACTCATAAACTCCTATATCGCAATAGCAGCAGGAGGAATAACTGGTAATGGACTAGGGAATAGTGTTCAAAAATTAGGTTATCTACCTGAAGCTCACACGGATTTTATTATGGCAATTATAGTAGAAGAGCTCGGCATAGTAGGTTTAATTATAGTGCTAGCAGCTTATTTAATGATTTTCTATAGAGGCATTCATATAGCTTTTCAACAGAGACATATGTTTCCCAAATTATTAGCTCTGGGCTTGACATTTCAAATAATTATTCAAGCTATATTAAATCTTGGAGCAGTTTCTGGAATGTTACCAGTTACAGGGATTACGCTTCCTTTTATAAGTTATGGGGGTTCTTCTTTGCTGTTTATGCTAATTTCTGTTGGAATATTAATTAATATATCTACATTAAAATATGAAACCGTTAATACACGATGATTGTTTTTGTAGTTAGATTATATTATCATTTATGGTGTTGGTAATAATAAAGGAAACGATTGTGAAGAGAATCACTAATGTAACGAATACGATGGTTATAAAAATGACATTAGTTAGTAAAGGAGTAGAACATTGAAGATAGGTATAGACAAAATAGGGTTTTACACACCACATTTATATGTAGATATGAATAAATTAGCTGTGGCTAGAGACGTGGAGCCAGAAAAATTTACGATTGGAATTGGTCAGGAAAAGATGGCTGTTGCTCCAATTACACAAGATTCAGTGACAATGGCTGCTAATGCAGCTTGGAATATACTAGATGATAAAGATAAGGAAAACATCGATTTTATTATATTCGGTACAGAATCTGGAATTGATAATTCAAAAGCAGCAGGTGTGTATATTCACGAATTACTCGGATTAAACCAACATGCACGAACAATTGAGGTAAAGCAAGCCTGTTACGGAGCTACTGCTGGAATACAGTTAGCAAAAGGTCATATCGCCTTAAATCCAGATAGTAAGGTGTTAGTGTTGGCATCTGATATTGCTAGATATGGATTGAATACTGGTGGTGAGGCTACCCAGGGTGCAGGTGCAGTTGCAATAGTGGTTAGTGCTGATCCGGCGATTCTTGCGTTAGAGGACAAAAGCGCATATTTAACATCTGAAGTAATGGACTTTTGGCGCCCAGTATATTCGGATACAGCTATGGTAGATGGAAAGCTTTCTAATGAAAAATATATTTCTTTCTTCGAAGAAGTATGGGAAGATTATAAGAAAAAATCATTATTGACGTTAGCTGACTTTGCAGCCATTTGCTTCCATTTACCATATACAAAGATGGGTTTAAAAGCATTACGTACGATATATGAGGAAGGAACAACAGAAGATAAAGAACGTCTTTTAGAAAACCTGGAATACAGTAAGCTGTATAATAAGCATGTTGGTAATATTTATACCGGTTCTTTGTATTTAAGTTTCCTTTCACTGCTTGAGCAGAATAAAGGCTTAGAAGCAGGTTCGAGAATCGGATTGTTTAGTTATGGATCAGGAGCTGTTGGTGAATTCTTTACAGGGATAATACAGCCGAATTTTCGTGAACATTTACTAATAGATCAACATGATCATCTACTATCATCAAGAAAAGAGCTATCTGTTGAAGCATACGAAGAAGTTTTTAACAATACGTTACCGACAGATGGTTCTAGTTTAGAATTAGACATCACTGCCGACCCTGCCAATATCACTTTAGCTGGTATAAACAAGCATATTCGTCATTACGTAAACAAAACGAATCACAAGTGAATATAATGATAAATCGGATTACTATAAGAAATCAGAAGCTTGTAGAGAAACTTTTTTGTTTCTTTGCAAGCTTTTTTATAGTCTAGGAAATTACACTAGCGTTGCATAAAAAATAACTGTAGAAGTTAATGAATATATTTTTGATCTCAATCAATTTGAACGATTTTTCTGATATTGGTTATATTTTATTTATGAAAAAGACAATAGGGCTATTATTTTTTTATATTGCAAAGCGTTACATCAAACCCCTTATAAACCTTCTGTATCAAGGTTTTGCTTGTTTTCAAGAACGTAGGATAAAGTAAGTTAATGAATCTAATTGGGGTACATTTGGGGGAAGATAGGGAACAAACAATGTACGTGGGTAGATATTATATGAGAGAGGACTTGAACCTCTCTCTTCCTATTTATATATTCTGTTAGAGAATTAATTTCCCTGCATTTATTTTTCTTTAACGTTTTTCTAAATGGTCTTTTAATCCACTGTAAATAAAACTGATACGAGACCCAACTTAGCAAAATTTTTCAACCGCATTTATTGCGGTTTTTGTTGCAAAAAAACCTAAATGGAGTTATTCAAAATACTTTGGTTTTCTATAGTTAAAGCACCCGTTACTTTAAGTACGATATTTCACATAATTCAATTAAAAATGCTTACTCTTATAATCGTATAATGGGTTCAGTCAACATTTTGTGAATTCTGTACGCTAAGGAAAATATCAACTAAAAAGACCTCTATTAACTAGAAGTGGATTTGCTATTATATCAATTTTATATATTTTTTAGACCTTTTCTTTTCATTTGAAAAATCCTTATAGACTAAAACTGCAACAAAAATAAAACTTAGACTAACAATCCTGAAGATCATCTCTAAACTAATCCATTCAGCTAAGATTCCTAATATAAATGCGCTGACTCCAACACCAATGTCAAAACTGGAAAGAAAGGTTGCGTTGGCAGCGCCACTTTTTTCTTCACTTACCTTTTGAACAGTCCATGTTTGTAAACATGGCATAACAGTTCCATAACCTGCACCAAATAAAATCGCTGCAATAATAAGATAAAGATTATTTGTCGTATATGATAGCAACACAAGTGACAAAAAACCTAGAATTGCTGAAACAATGATGATAGACCAAGGTCCTTTTTTGTCATACCATTTTCCTGTAAAAGGACGTAGTAAAGTGGAGACAGTCGCATTGATAAGGAAAAATAGAAAAATATGATCTAGTCCCTTTTGTTTTCCAAAAAGAACCAAAAAAGTAATAATTGCTCCAAAACCAAGTGTTGTAATGACCGTCAGTAATGCTGGGAACCACACGTCTTTCTCGAAAATCGCTTCAAAAAATTGAAATGATTGTTTCTCATGTTTAACAGGAGTAGGTGAATATACAAAATAAAGCGCAATTACTGCCAAAAGACTGAGTACTACTGATGACCAAATTAAAATATTGAAAGAAAAAGAGTCATAGATAAGGATACCTACACTTGGTGCAATGATAGCCCCAACCGTTGTTGAAATAGAAAAATACCCTATCCCTTCTCCTAATCGTGTATTGGAAATTAAATCGACTACCATTGTACTATTGGCTGTGGTTGATACTCCCCACGCTGCGCCATGGAAAAGTCGTAACAATAGCAAAAGCCAAATAATATTAAGAAAAGGATATAGCATTGTAATAATCATTAAAGCGGCACTTGCAATAATGGCAAGACTTTTCCGTTGGTTATCAATTAAATAGTAGCCTATAAAAGGTCTGAATAGAACAGCGCCTAGTGTAAATAATGTTGTCATTAGACCTACTTGAATGGAAGATGCATTCATGCTTAACAAATAGGCTGGTAAAATAGGTAACAACATCTCAAACCCTATAAAAACTAAAAAGTTACTTATAAATAAGAATATAAATGATTTAGTAAAGATTTTTTGCTTTTTCATATTATTATCCCTCGCTTCTAATTATTATTCTAAATTAGAAGCGCTTGGAACACTGAAACATTTCTATATTGCCTAAGCCTTTTAAACAATTTTCTCACCCTTTCTAAACTTCTGGTTCCACACAAATTATTGCAACAGTTTTTTTCGTTATTTGGTAGTTCCTTATCTGGTCTTTTTACACTTTTTTATGAATTCATCCAACAAGAGGATGAATACACATATACAACACAATTCTTCTCTTGTATATGCAAAAAAGACACCATATAAAAACCGGCGTCTAGTTACTAATTAGTATTTAATCAAAATGCACAAACAATTTAACAGTTTCTACAGTTCTAAAATAAAAAGACAAAAAGCTTCCGGTATCTGGTTTCTATATGAAGTTTGCTTAAAAAAGGACAGACTGATCCCGTTAAAAGTATATCTCCTAGATGTAAATATGACTTTACTTCTGTTGCAATTCTTCTGAAAACAGTTTCCATGACTTTTTGCCTCCCTTTCTTAATATTAGAAAATAATTTTATTCATTTTAATATATATTGATAAAAAAAGCAAATCCATCTGAGGATACGTTATTGGCATTACAAATCATTTTCAATTATAATTAATCCTTCTTCCAATAACCTGCCAGCTTCATGTTACGTCTTTTTTTCGTTACTCTTGGTGAAAATTCTCAAACATTATTATAAGTTGTTTAGAAATTCTACCAGCTGAATTAATGTAATTTTGTGTTTTGATAGTTTATTATTAATTATCATAAATAAATTAATTTTCTAAAAAATACTTTACAACTTTCTTAAGTTAAAGGTATAATTCTTAGTAAGTTTTACTAGCTTCTGCATCACTAGGAAAATAAAAGGGGGCTTTATTATGAGGCTAAGAAGCTGGATATTATTCCTTGTATTTGGTCTATTAATCAGCGTAATTGTTGCCTGCTCCGGTGAGAGTGAGGATGCATCGACATCTGAAGGGGAAACAGATGAGGCAACAGCAGATACGAATGAAGAAAAAGAAGGAGAAAAGGTATTAAGTTTTATTAACCCCGAAGCAATCCCGTCAATGGACCCTTCACTTGCAACTGATGAATCATCTTTTATATATTTAGCAGCCACGACGGAGGGGCTTTATCGATTAGATGAGAATGCGCAACCCGTAGAAGGGATCGCAACTGACCATGAAGTAAGTGACGATGGACTTACCTGGACGTTTACTTTACGAGAGGATACAGTTTGGGAAAATGGAGACCCTGTTACTGCCCATGATTTTGTTTATTCATGGCAGCGGGCTGTTAATCCAGAAACCGGATCAGAATATGGTCCATATATGATGAATGGTGTCATAAAGAATGCAACTGCAATTAGTTCTGGAGACAAGCCTATTGAAGAGTTGGGTGTTAAAGCTGATGGAGATTATACACTAGTAGTAGAACTAGAGAATCCTACAGCATACTTTGAATCTTTAACAACATTCGGTACCTTTTTGCCATTAAACCAGAAGTTTGTTGAAGAGCAAGGTGATAATTTTGCTACTAGTTCCGATACACTTTTAGCTAATGGACCATATAAAATAGCGAATTGGAAAAGTACTAGTAGTTCTTGGGAGCTTGAAAAAAATGAAGATTATTGGGATGCCGATACTGTGAAAATGGATAAAATTAACTTTGAAGTGGTAAAAGATCCTCAAACGTCTGTTGATTTATATGAATCAGGAAAGATTGATCGTGTTGATCTAACTTCAGATTTAGTTGATCAATATAGTACAAATGATGATTATGTCATTACTCCTGATACATTCGTTTACTTCATTAAATTTAATCAAACGACAACGGATGCTACTGCAAATGTAAATATTCGAAAGGCAATCAGTAAAGCATTCAACAAACAAGCGCTTGTTGACGAAATTTTAAATAATGGATCCATTGTTGCTAATGGTCTGGTTCCAGCTGATTTCACGCCAATGCCTGAAACTGGTGAAGACTTCAGAGAAGTTAATGGAGACCTTGTGACGTATGATATTGAAGAAGCGAAGAAATTATGGGAAAAAGGTTTAGAAGAGATTGGTAAAGATTCTGTTGAACTTGAACTGTTAACAGACGATGATGAAACAACAAAGTTAATGGTTGAGTATATTGCTAATCAGCTTTCTACAAACTTACCAGGTCTTAACGTTACGTTAAAGCAAGTACCTAAAGAGCAGCGGCTTGATCTGGATACAAGCATGAATTATGAAATTCAAGTTTCTAGATGGGGTCCAGATTTCCTTGATCCATTCACGTATATGAATCTTTGGACAACAGATAGTGGCAATAATATGATGGGGTATTCTAATGAAGAATACGATAACTTAGTGAATGCAACTACTTCCTCCTTAGCTACAGATAATGTAGCTCGTTATGAGAACTTTTTAGAGGCTGAGAAAATCCTTTTTGAGGACGCAGCTATTGCGCCGATTTATCAGGCTTCGAGAGCACAGCTTGTTTCTCCGAAAGTAAAAGGTGTTTTTGTGAATCCGTTTGGAGCAACATATGAATACAAATGGGCTGATGTAGGATCCGCTGAATAATTTAATGTACATGTATTAGGAGAGTCTGGGACAAAACACAACTTTTTTACTCAAAATACGAATAATCATGTTATCAATATCAGTATCATCGCCGCACCGTGAAAATATACGCTCTTTCCGCGGGCACGGCTTCAGCTAACTTGGTAAAGAAAAACACGTTACCACGTGGATCTTCGGACTCGTGCTGTTCCCGCCGGAGTCTCGCTTATTTCAGGTGCTAAATGAATGACTTCAATCAAAAAAACGAACGATGATTAATTTATGATAATTATCGTTCGTTTTTTACTGTTTCTTCATTTTTTTGTGATAAAGAATTTAAAATATAGAAGAATACCCCTCTCACCCATAGCATTTTCACTCAGCCCATACAGTATAACCGTTAAGTGACTAAGTTTGGAGTTCTAAATTGCCTTACCTTGTGCTGCGGTGCTTTTAAGCAGACCAATTATCGCTTCATTGAGCCTATTACATAATAGGATTTGATTCCTGTAAATGTTTAGCTAGTCAATTACTTGAATAATATAGTGTTAGGTTGACAAACTAAGCATAAATCGCTATTATTATATTTAATTAATAATACTTTAATTAAATATAATTCATCAAAGGAAGTGTATAGTTGTGAAAAGAACAGCGGGAATTCACCATATTTCAGCAATTGTTGGCCATCCGCAGGAGAATGTAGATTTTTATGCAAGTATATTGGGGTTGCGACTTGTGAAGAAAACGATCAACTTTGATGATCCGGGTACGTATCATCTTTACTTTGGAAATAAAGAGGGAAAGCCAGGAACAATCATTACTTTTTTTCCATGGACCAATGCCTTTCCAGGTAAAATTGGTGATGGTCAAGTAGGTGTCACCTCGTATGCTATTCCACTGGGGGCGATGGATTTTTGGCAGGAACGATTTAGAGGTTTTGGCATCCAGTTCACAATGGAAAAGCGTTTTAGAGAAACGTATTTACGTTTTAAAGACCCCCATGGTCTACAATTAGAGCTTGTAGAGCGAGAAAACGGTGACCGGAATAATTGGACTTTTGGTAACATAACTCCTGAAGCGGCAATTAAAGGTTTTGCTGGAGTAACGTTATTTTCTTCGCAACCTGAAAAAACAGCGCAGGTACTAGAAGAAATAATGGGATTAGAGCGAATGGAAGAAGAAGAGGACCTTATTCGTTTTCGGTCTTTTGGGGATATTGGAAATATGATTGATTTAAAAACTACATCTGCTGGGCGTGGACAAATGGGAGTTGGAACAGTTCATCATATAGCTTGGCGTGCTGAAAATGATGCCGACCAATTAGATTGGCAAACATATGTTAGGGAGAGTGGTTATAGTGTAACAGCAGTTAAAGATCGAAATTATTTTAACGCAATATACTTTAAAGAACATGGTAATATATTATTTGAAATTGCTACAGACCCTCCTGGATTTTCCCATGATGAATCATTAGCGACGTTAGGGGCAGCATTAAAATTACCAGAGCAATATGAGATTTATCGTGGGAAATTAGAAAAAACATTATTTCCTATTAAAATTAGGGAATTGGATCAATAATAATAAATTTGGAGGGGGGTAGCGTAGGAGTGCTTTCTTTGAATCCAATACATTTAATTGGTAGTGTGGTACCGCGATCGATGGCATTTGAGACTGAAGACAGTACTATTCATGGAGCACCATCAGCTTTTTTAATATCGTATCGTAACATCCTCCAACCATTTCACAATCTTTTCAGCGCAAAGAGGATAGAATACAAAAGGATAATGTTAGAAATATTTTACAATCCAAAGCATTTGTAGTTCATATCGTAAATGAACAAATGTCAAGTAGACTAGAACATAGGGTGGTCATCTATCGGCAGGATTATGTGTTATCATGAAGATGGAGACAACTATAAGCAAGGGAGAATTAACCATACAGCATTAGGGGTAGTAGCATTAGGGGTAGTAAGTCGCTTTGCTGGTTCCATCACTAAGTTAGGTAATCGTTTTTCGATATCTGCCACAATAGAATGTAATTAAGTGAAGGTAGTCTTATAGAAACTGCTTTCGCTTTTCAATAATTTGAATATTGATAATTATGATAATTGTGATGTATGATACATAGTGGTGAAAAGCATAAAGGGCTAGAAGTAAAAAACGATGTTGGAGGGATAAGAATGATATTGAAATATGCTATCTATCAGATGGATATTGTCCCTGGTAACCCGTCCAAAAATCGAGCTAAAGTAAAAGAGTGGATGAAAAGAGAAGTAGCTAAAAATAAACCAGATGTTGTTGTGTTACCAGAAATGTGGACAACTGCTTATACACTACCATCATTAGATGAACAAGCAGATATAGGTGGTGAGCCAACAAAAGGTTTCTTACAAAACTTAGCGCTATCGCTAAATGTAAACATCATTGGGGGCTCAGTTGCAAATAAAGTGAATGATTGCTTCTATAATACGTCCTTCATTATTGATCGTAATGGAGTTGTTGTGTATCAATACAATAAGGTCCACTTAGTTCCTATGCTAGATGAGCATAAGTACTTAACAGGTGGTCAAAAGCCCCCAACAGTGTTTGAACTTGAAGGAGTAAAGATGGGTGTAATTATATGTTATGACTTGCGTTTTCCGGAGGTCATTCGTTCTTTAGCGCTTGAGGGAGTCGAAATTCTTCATGTCGTTGCAGAGTGGCCAGAGGCTAGGGCTGCTCATTGGAGAATCCTCCAATTGGCGAGAGCTATTGAAAATCAGATGTACGTTGTTTCTGCAAACAGAGTAGGAGAATATAATAATATTCTATTTTGTGGTAAGTCGATGGTAATCGATCCTTGGGGAGAAATAGTAGTGGAGGGTTCAAGGTATTCCGAGGACTCATTCTGCACACAAATTGATGCATCAACAGTTCCTCAAGTTAGAAAAGATATACCTGTTTTTGAAAGTAGAGTACCACACTTGTATAAAAAGTTGTTTTAGCACGGAAAATTAAAAGGGGAGGGTGGAAATGTTTCAAAAGATGAAAGATCCGTTGAAAAAATGGATGAATTCTAAGGTGATACAGGTGATTGGAAATATCGTTCTAATACTTATTGTACTCATGCTGTTTATAGTGGTTGGAACATTCGTTTACTTAGTAATCGCAGATCTATTATATAATGAATCTGCAATCAACGAAATTGTAAGTGATTACATATGATTTATTTTTTGTCTTAATAGATTATGTATGAATAGTAAAACAGATTAAGAAGCAAGCCTAGGTAAGGTTGAGTGTTGAATATTCCTGTATTAAGCAACAATAATTTTTGTCGTTACGTCCTATTCAATTTACTAAGGGGTGGAAAATACGAGTAAAAAATGAAAGGGTTTTCTGAAAATATGGATGCTGAAGTCGTGCCCGGAAAAATGAGTGTTTTCTTGATGAGCGATGATAGAGCCCGTTTTAAAAACGGAACTGTGTAGCTCTCTCACTTACACAGTCCCGTGTCTAGTCTATATTATCGTAAATTAGCTCGGACTTATTTATAATCGCTTTCTAAAAACGCTTTTAAAGCTTGCTTATTTTTTTCAAGATCGATGTTTAACACCGCTCCAGCATCTACATGTAAATTTGTATAAGAATTTTCGGTAGGGATGCGTAAGGTTTCTACTCCTTCGTTGGAATGTGTAAGTAAACCTTTACCTATCGAATATAAAATTTGTGTATTTACATTCGTATCTATATAAGCGTTGGTAGCTCCTAATATTTTTGGAAGTTTAACTAATTGATTGATCCTCAATGCTTGATCTTTTAATTTTGACAATACTTCTTGCTGACGCTCTACTCGACCGAAGTCATTTTGACTATCTTTTCGAAAGCGAACATAGCCTAATAATTGATCACCATGCAAAATTTGTTCGCCAGGATGCAGTGTCATGCCGATACCTTTAGACATTTCTTTTTCAATATTTACTTTTATCCCATCAGGTGCAACTAAATCTATAATTTTAGGAAAACCATTAAAATCGACGGTTGCATAGTAGTTAATATTAATATCAAAATTATGTTTAATGGTTTTTCTTAATAACTCTGGACCCCCGAAAGAGTAAGCTGCATTTAATTTTTGCATTCCATAACCAGGAATTTCAACGTATGTATCACGCATTAAGGATACAATTTTTATTTGATGTGTATGCTGGTTGTAATAACCAATCATCAATGTATCGGATCTACCTTTTTCTTCTCCTCGAGCATCGGTTCCTATTAAAAGTACTTTTATTTCTCCAAATTGTACTTCCTCTCCTTCAAATGGCTCAACAGTCGTATTGGCTACTCCTTTATTCATTGATAACCCCTGATTATATTGATATACACAGTAAATAATGATCATTGTAGTTAATAATGTTATCGATAAAATCAGTTTTCGATTTCGTTTCTTCCGTAATTTTTTTCTTTTAACTTGGTTATTGGCTGCTTTACCCAAATTTCTCACCTTCATCATCTGTATTGTACTAGTAAAACGTACTTATGCTTTCCTCTCTTGATAGTATAGTTGATATTACTAAAAGCTTCTTTTACAACTTACTCCCTTTATATGGAATTAAATATGATATAATTATTTTCCAATATACAGATGTGTTGATTTTTTGTCAACATTCTTTATAGATGGAGATGTCTTGGAGATAGAATGTAATTGAACTATATTAAGTGTTATTAAGAAATGGATTGTATTTTTGATAAATAACACATCATAATATGTTGACTTAAATACAACGTTTTTGACAAAATTATAATGAAGGTATAAAGTAAAAAAGAGTTTTATAGATGAGGAGTAGTGACAATGTCTCTAAATGAAAATGATACGTTAGGTTCTTTAGTAAAGGAACTCTTGCATAAAAAATCATTATCTATGCGTAAATTCAGTAAATTGACTTCCATCGATGTAGCGACGATATCGCGAATTGTTAATGGAAAGCGACGTGCTAACTTAAATCATTTACAAGTATTTGCTCAAGTATTGGACGTTCCGATTGTAAATTTGATGCGAGCTGCTGGTTATGAAATCGAAAAGAATGTAACTGATGATGCTAATGAAACGATACGACAAATGCAAAAAGTTATAGAAAAATCGGATATCCATCAAGAGGAATTTACCCTTGATTTGTTAGAGCAACGGTTATCTTCTTATCAACAATACTCTAGAACGGATGAAGGGGAAGAAATCATACGTAAGGAATTTAAAGAAAAAGTGAAAAAGGTAGCAGGTGTTGGACCATACATCCAACAGCTTCAGGATATATTTACGAAATTTACATTACGTAAGGGGAACGCAAAGGAACTAGCTGTAATGGGTGGTGTGTTAATCTATTTTATCTTAACGATGGACTTAGTGCCTGATTACCTATTTCCAATCGGCTTTATTGATGATGCGATTGCTGTTCAAACTGCAACCCAGCTTTTATCGCAAAAATAATAGGAGCGATGCATATAAAATGAAGCGTGTAGGTACTTTTTCAAATCATTTCAGGGTATTTATTTCTATTGTGTAAACCAAGTATTTTGGTATATGTTTGATTTTGAAGTCCTGGGGAAAAGAGCTTCCTTGAAATTGTCTGTTGAAGTATCTTCACAGCAGCCGATGACGATGCGTATACAGTAGTAAAATTAAATGAATCCAGCCAAATCGCTTTAAACCAAAGAAATTGAAAGAGCTGAATTAATGATAATAGAAAGTGAACAAAACACGGTGCTTGGAGTAGCAGAAATATAAAGTACGATTTGTATGTAATTTAGAGTATTCTATGATACTAGGTTAAACAGCAGTCGTTATATTATTGAAAAGACCTATATAAATGAAAGATTATATAAAGCGAAGATAGTTGATATTACTTGAACTATCTTCGCTTTTTCATGGATATAGGCTGTCTGTGATGTTGCTCTACTGTTTATTATTGCAAAATCATAATCTTACATTTTATGGTCTGTGAAACCTCTTACACAAACGTAATAATAGGGTTATAATTACGGTGTAAAGCGATGCAAAAATAAATCAGCTTTTTATTTTTGCAAAATTACTTTCTAGAAAGGTATTTCAAAATGGTATTAGATAAAAGGCGCGCGTACTTATTATCTATAGTTATGAAAGAATGTAAACCAATTCACACAAGAAGATTATCTGAATTATTGGGAGTTTCTCAGCGTACCATTTACTACGATTTAGACCAACTTAATAATTGGCTGACAGAGCAATGCTTAGAACCAATCCAAAATTGCTATGGAAAAGGAGTTTATTTAGTAGATAAGACTAGAAAAGAATTAATTTATCAAGGGATTATTGTGACGGATGACTATGCATATCAATTTTCAGAGCAAGAAAGAAAGTTACTCCTTACAATCAGGCTATTGACTGATAATGAGCCTTCTACTATGAGAGGCTTTATGGATATGACTAACATGAGTCGTAGTTCTGTAATAAAGGATATAAAGCATGTTAAAGCTTATTTGTCCAAGCATTATCTTCGTCTGCATTATACAAGACCAATCGGCTATCAAGTTGACGGTTCGGAAGAGCAGAAAAGGAGACTAGTTGCTCATATTTTATCCTATACATTATTACAGAAAGAATCAGATATATTTCAGAAAAAAATCTATCAAATTCTCAATCCGTTTTCTAAGCTGTACCATCAAGCTGACCATGCTAGGGAAGCTATTCTAGCTATCATTCATGAAGCGGAATGCGAACTTGGTTTAACGTTAACAGATGAAATGGTAGAAATGCTGTTAATACAGTTATTGGTAGTAGTGAAGCGAGTAAAGGCAGAACAAATTGTAGCAATTGATATAGAAGAAAAGAATGTATTACGTCAATCTGTATACTTTCACGCAGCTCAGTTCATATCTAATAGATTAACTACTAAATATCAACTGGAAATCCCAGATGATGAAATATGTTTTTTAACAATGAGCTTACTAGGCTTAAAGGTCCATCATGATGATTTTCGAAATTATACAGAACGAGAATTACGTGGTCTTCAACGTGTGGTTCATCGTATGGTATCAGAATTCCAAAATAATGCATGTGTCATTTTTGATGATCGAGATGGTCTAGAGAGGAATCTTATTTCACATATTAAACCAACATATTATCGTTTGAAGTATGACGTAAAATATTCCAATCATTTAACAGAGAGCATTCGAAAAAATTATGAAGAAATTTACCATTTTACAAAGCAAGTTATCGTTCATTTGGAGTACTATGTCGGCAAACAGATACCAGAGGATGAGATTGCATATATTTCTTTACATTTTGGCGGATGG
Source organism: Virgibacillus sp. M23 (assembly GCF_034190895.1). NCBI lineage: Bacteria > Bacillati > Bacillota > Bacilli > Caryophanales > Bacillaceae > Virgibacillus > Virgibacillus sp. M23. Next base: position 55,099 of record NZ_JAWDHA010000004.1, read on the forward strand.
TTAAAGAAAGAAAAAAAACAGGTGAATGTAAATTATCGGGCTATTATTGTATGTGAAAATGGGATAGGGACATCAAATATGCTAAAAACCCAACTGGAAAGCTTAATCGTTGGACTTGATGTAGTTGCTGTTCAATCCATCCGTGAATTTAATCAGCAACACCATCAGGTAGATGTTATTTTTTCAACGAATTATCTTAAAGAGAAGGATATCCCAGTTATTCATGTAGCACCGATTTTATCCAATCATGATAAGGAACGTATTTTAATGCAAGTGAATGATATGTTTAACATAGAAACCGTAACTCATGATGAAACGAATGCATTTATGGAGATAATTGCGAGGTTCGCTTCGATTAGAGATCCAATTGGCTTACAAGAGACTTTAAAAAAAATGCTGCAGGATCGAACTCATCATGTAAAGGAGATACGAAAACCAATGCTTAATGAGTTGTTAACAGAGAAAACGATACAGTTCAGAGATCATGTGTCTAATTGGCAAGAGGCTATTAAAGTAGCAGCAGAGCCTTTAGTTTTGCAAAGAGCAATTAAACCAACTTATGTTAAGGAGATGATCGATAATGTGAAGGAGATGGGCCCATACATCGTATTAGCACCAAACATAGCTCTGCCACATGCAAGACCAGAAACTGGAGTAGAGAGATTAGGTATGAGCTTTTTGCGATTAAAGGAACCAGTATATTTTTCAGCAAAGGAAAAGCACCGTGCACAGTTAATCATTGTGCTAGCAGCTATTGATAATGAAACTCATTTAACTGCGCTTTCTCAATTGACAGACCTTCTGTCGGTAGAAGAAAATGTACAGCAGTTAATTGCATCAGAAAATATACAAGATGTACAGAATATCATTAACCAAATTAATCTTATTTAGGAGGAAATAACATGAAAAAAATACTAGTTGTTTGTGGAAATGGGTTAGGAAGTAGCATGATTGTTGAAATGAACGTGAAAGCAATCTTGAAGGAGCTTGGTAAAGAGGCTGATGTATCTCATACAGATTTAGCTACAGCAAAATCTGAACAAGCCGATGTGTTCTTAGGGTCAGAAGATATTGTTAATAGTTTAGAGGATGGTAAGAAAAATGTTATTAAGCTTAAAAATCTAATGGATAAAGGAGAACTTCGAGACGCGATTGAGCAAAACATCTAACTTTACTATACATTTAAAGAAGGGGGAGACGTATAAATGATTGATTTAATAATGAATGATGTGCTAGGAACACCAGCAATCCTTGTTGGGTTATTTGCCTTAATCGGATTAATAGCTCAAAGAAAGAATGTTGCCGAAGTGGTTTCTGGAACACTCAAAACAATTATGGGCTTTGTGATTTTAGATGCAGGAGCAAATGTTATTGTATTGGCACTTGGGCAATTTTCTAGTATGTTTAATGAAGCTTTTAGCGTAGACGGTGTTATTCCAAATAATGAAGCAATAGTGGCGGTTGCTCAGCAAAGTTTTGGAACGGAAACGGCAATGATTATGTTGTTTGGTATGGTAGTAAATATTATATTAGCACGACTTACACCATATAAATACATCTTTTTAACTGGACATCATACGATGTTTATGGCATGTATGATTGGTGTAATCCTAACAACAGGTGGACTTACAGGTGTAATCCTAATTGTGGTGGGATCAATTATATTAGGTTCATTGATGGTTCTTTCACCAGCTATGCTGCAGCCATTCACACGTAAAATTACTGGTTCAGATGATTTTGCGATAGGTCATTTTGGATCAATGGGTTACGTTGTATCTGCGTTAGTTGGTAAATTAATTGGGAAAAATTCGAAATCAACAGAAGAATTAAAGGTGCCTAAGTCTCTTGGATTCCTTCGTGATACTTCCGTTTCTGTATCATTAACGATGGTGATTTTGTTCTTTATCGTAGCTGCTTGTGCTGGTCCTACATTTATTGAATCGGAATTAAGTAACGGACAAAACTTTCTAGTATTTGCTTTCTTACAGGGGTTAACATTTGCTGCAGGTGTATATATTATTTTAGCTGGTGTTCGAATGCTTTTAGGAGAAATAGTACCGGCCTTTAAGGGAGTGGCAGATAAATTTGTTCCTAATGCCAAACCGGCTTTAGATTGTCCTGCTATCTTTCCTTTCGCTGGAAACGCTGTTATTATCGGTTTTTTATTTAGTTTTATTGCAGGATTAATGAGTATGCTTCTTCTTCCTTTATTTGATTTGAAAGTAATTGTTCCAGGATTGGTACCACATTTCTTTACTGGGGCAGCCGCTGGGGTGTTTGGAAATGCTACTGGTGGACGTAGAGGTGCTGTTATTGGAGCAATGGCTAACGGGTTTATTATTAGCTTCCTTCCAGCATTATTACTCCCTGTATTAGGAACACTTGGATTTGAGGGTACGACATTCGGTGATGCTGATTTTGGCATAGTTGGGATCATACTAGGGAATTTGATTCAGTTTATTCAATCTAATCTATTATTTATCATCGTTATTTTTGTAGGCTTAGTCGTAATTTACGCCGTCGGCTGGAAGACGGTAAAGAATGTAGAGAAGAAAGACGTGGCATGATTATTTATACTACCTGGTATTTGAATCTTTGGAATGCCAGGTTTTTATTTCTATAGATTAGATCATGCTGATAATGAAGTAATTGGCTTGCTTATTATGTATGAAATAATACTTAGGAATTTAAGTAACCATAGCATAGAAAGTGTTGAGAACTGGGTAATAAATAACGAAATATGTTTTTGGATAACTACGTATTATTGAGTGCTGAGGGTGAAAAGTATGTCGATAGTTCTGAGGAGTTTCTAAACCATAAGAAAATAATAAATTTATTTACGGGGGATATGTAAATAAAAATATGATACGATGATTGTCTTTAGGGGTTATAATTTAACATTAGCATACTATTAACAAAAGGAAAGGATAAGCATACTTTTTAAATTTGAAGCCTTCGCTAATGATATGAATTCAAAAATCTTCGTGCTGCCTTTGTTTTTGAACAGTTCCTTTGTAAAAATTATAATAGCTTTGACTGTTTAGGTCTGATACTATTTCCTAGCACATAGATTAATAAAATCTCACGTTTATAAAAACGAGAGAGAAAGTAGTATCATGGGATTAATTGAGTCTATAATTAAAATATTGTTAGTGAACTTGATTCTAAGTGGTGATAATGCTGTTGTAATAACGTTGGCAAGCAGACGTCTTTCCGATCATTTAAAAAAGGTTGCCGTGATATGGGAGATTTTAAGAGCAATTGTCCGAATGCTCTTTGTTTTTATCGTTCTATATCTCTTAAAATTACCTTTCATTCATTTGATTGGTGGCATTCTTTTACTCATAGTAGCCTATAAGCTACTAGAGGACAAACAGGGGGAGTAAATTATAAGAATAGAAAGTTCCATGTGGGAATCTATTGTACTTATAATTGTTGCTGATTTAATCATGAGCTTAGATAATGTATTGGCAATTGTAGCTATTTCTAATATGGTGATATATTTCTTATCATGATTGGCATCATTGTCAGTAATTCCACTCATTATTATAGCCAGTCAATGTAGGATGGAATTAATGGAGGCGGTTACCAATCATTATGTATGGGAGAGCGGCTCTATTTACATATACAGCAGGAGAATGCTCCAGAGAGAGACTCTTGTGCAAAACATTTTGAAAGCGTTATCTTTATCGGAAGCGTACTTACGCTTAATTATTATTTTAATTGTTCTTAGTATAGGAGAGTACCGAAGAAGTAAGTAAAAAAGAGTTAGTGTTTTAGGAGGTGTCTCCAAAGACAAAACATGAAGGGTGAACTATAAAATTATCCTCCCAGATAAATTAACTGTAGTTGGCTATCATAAAGAATTAAAAAACATCATCCATTAGTAATGAGTCAATGGGCGATAAATGCTTTTGTTCCGAATATGCGCAGATGCACATACTCCGTCCTCAGTGAAGTTACCTAAATCAGGTGAGTGGCCAGTCTTCAATGCAGATGGTGAATTATTTAATTAGCTGGTTTATGAATTTAGCAAATAGTATTTTAGTGGATGCATATCTTTTGAGCAGAAATTAATTATGGACTGAATGGATTAAGAAGGTTGTAGCTTGAAAGGGAGTTGCTTTTCTTGCATACATAGAAAATTAAACATAGTAGATAATCATAGCCGTAAGACAAATAGCAACTTTGGCAAGAAACCTCATTTGGATCCCTCCATACATGTATTATCTATAGCTTTAATTCAAGTATAAAGCAGCATTTTTAAGTATGTATGAAATGATGGTAAACAATGTGTAAAAAATGGATGAAAAATACACGTATTCATGAACATTTATCCCACATATAACTGGCAGTAAAACCCTCACTGATTGAATTTTCACTTTCATTCATAATTTTTTCTGAGCTTGTATAAATATATCCTTAAGGAGAGGTTGTGAATGAAATTAGTAGTCATCGTAGGTGTTCTTGTTTTTATTGGTCTTTTATTTGGAGGTTTCTTAGCATCGATTATGAAAATTATTTTTAACAAACAGACTGCAAATCTCTATCTGTTTGCTTCTGGTATACTTATAGGAATTGTAGTTTTCATGTTAGTTCCTGAGGCTATGGGTCATTATAATCGTTTAGGATTAATAATTGGAATTCTAGGTGGCGTATCCTTTATGTTATTTCTTGAAACCAATGTATTAAAATCTGTTAATAGTGACCAGCTGAGACCACGGATGATTTTAAGTTCGTTTTTTTTAATCATAGGAATTGTATTTCATAATCTGCCAGTTGGACTGATGGTAGGTATGGAATTAGATAGTGCTACCTGGTTGTTAGATGGAACACTATTAGGGCCATTTGTGATTCACCAGATACCTGAAGGAATGGCTTTATTTGTGTCTTTTTTAGCTTGGACAGATACGCTTTCTCCCTTTCTGATTACTGCGTTTTCGTTAGCATTTTTTATGATTTTATTTATAGCAATAGGACATTTTGTAATGGATTTTACATTCAAAACAAAATCTGTTTGCATGGGAATCGCGATAGGCACACTAGGATATGCTAGCATTCATGGTATTCATTATCGCAGGGGCAGTTTTTCAACATCTTATATTCATCTCCTATTAGGGGTACTGTTTATTCTCATTTATACCGTTTTGATTAAAAGTCATTAATGGACATTGGAAAATAAACATACTATTAAATCAATATAGTAGTTTCTACCCGAAAGTTTGGTAATTGTCCCTAGATCATCCAAATTTCTGTTTCTTGTTAATTACTGATAGAAAAGGTTGTTTGCCTATTTAGTAACCGCAGTGTAAGATGGATCTAGCAGAAATGACACACAGTATGTCCCGAGTTGGTAAGTGCATTGATAACGGACCAATGGAATTGTTTTGGAGAACTCAGAAATGTGAGAAGTATTATCTACATAGGTAAGGAACGTTTAAAGAGCTTTCAAAAGCAATTGATGATTATATCGAATGATAGATATCAAGTAAATGAAACGGCCTTAGTCCCTGTTGATAGAGCTAAAGCCGCTTAAATCCATTTTTATTATTAATTATTTCCACTGTTTACTTGACAGGGCGCAGTTCAGATATTGCCCACTAATCTTCGTATGTGTTGAAAGAAACAATCAACAACCAAGGTTAAGCTTATACAAGCCCTAAACCTCTAACGATTTGTGCAATTGTAAACGTTACTGTAATAGCAATTGCGGTTGGCAGCGCAAAAGCAGCAAATGTCCATTTAGGACTTTTAGTTTCTTTCCATATATTTAACATTGTTGTACCACAAGGATAATGTAAAAGGGAAAATAGCATCATGTTTAATGCGGTTAACCAAGTCCATCCATGATCAAGGAAAATTTGCTTTAGATCATTAAGATTATCTACTTCAATCATAGAACCTGTTGAAAGGTATCCCATCAATAAAATTGGTAGGACAATTTCATTTGCAGGAAATCCGAGTATAAAAGCCATTAAAATAAATCCATCTAAACCAATGGCTTGTGCGAATGGATCGAAAAAGCCAGCAACATGCTCAAGTATACTTAAATCACCAATAAATATATTTGCTAAAATCCACGTAATAACTGAAGCTGGTGCCGCAACAATAACAGCCCGTTTTAAAACAAACCAAGATTTATCTAAAGTAGCTCGGACAATCGTGTTCCATATTTTGGGTTTACGGTATGGAGGCAGCTCCAATGTATAGTGGGAGGGGACGCCCCTTAGTAATGTTTTTGAAAGAGCCCATGATACAAATAGTGTCATGATTACACCGAATAATACAATTCCTACAACGACAGCAGCTGATATGAATGTATTCATTCCCCCAGAAAAGCCTGCAGCCATGAATAAACCTGCGAGCAATATTAATAATGGCCAGCGCCCATTACATGGAACAAAATTATTTGTTAAAATGGCCAGCATTCGCTCTCTTGGAGATTCAACAATACGTGAAGACATTACTGCAGCTGCGTTACAGCCAAACCCCATAGCCATCGTTAACGATTGTTTGCCATGTGCACCTGATTTTTTAAAAAAGCGATCTAAATTGAAGGCAACCCTTGGTAAATAACCAAAGTTCTCCAATAGGGCAAACATTGGAAAGAAGATTGCCATTGGTGGGAGCATTACACTAACCACCCATGATGTTCCACGATAAAATCCCTCTATTAGGATACCGTATAGCCAGTCTGGTGCTTGCAACCACTGAAATAATGCCGTTAACCAATCTTCCACAGTGGCAAAGGCTTCCGCAATGACGACACCAGGATAATTTGCACCAGCTATAGTTAAATAAATTACAACACCAAGCATAAGTAGCATAATCGGAAATCCGAAAGCCTTTGACGTGAGAATTTTGTCTAAATTTTCATCTAACCATGAGACTTTTTTATTCGAATATGCTACTGATTTGTTAGTTAGATCCTGAGAAGATGTATATATACGTGAAACAATGTGATCTCGTAAGTCATCTGATTGCATATTTTCTTGTTCATTAAAGAGATTATCTAACTGGTGTAGCTTCTGTTCAACATTATGCTCCATGACAACAATCCCCCTTTACTAATTGTTGCTGAGAATGGACGAAGTTAGGGTCTCGAATATAAGCTTTTAGTGCCTCAAGCAGTTGCTTATCTCCATCCAATAATCGAAGGGATAGCCATCTGGAAGGTAATGAGTCACCAAAAATAGCTTGTATTTTAGGCTGTAATTCATGTATTTTTTGTTCCACCTCGTCTGCGTACTGAACTTGAAACGGATGTGTCTGTATTTTGCCATCAATCATTTGGTCGATCGTTTTAAGTAATTGAATAATACCAATTTTTTCTCGGGCTGATATTAAAATAACCGGAATTCCCAATTGGCGAGATAGCTCTTCCTTATCTATGTGTATTCCTTTTCTTCTTGCTTCATCAATTAAATTGATGCAAAGAATAGCATTGCTGGTCATTTCAAAAACTTGTAATGCTAAATTTAGATTTCGGTCTAATGAAGTTGCATCTACGACAACTAAGGTTATATCTGGCTTTTCAAAAATAATAAAATCTCTTGCGACTTCTTCATCCGCAGAGTTGGAATAAAGGGAATAGGTTCCAGGTAAATCAATAACCTGATAGATATGATTATCCGTTTTAAGTTCTCCTTCCGCACGTACGACTGTTTTACCTGGCCAATTTCCAGTGTGCTGTTTCAATCCAGTTAATAAATTGAACAATGTACTTTTTCCGGTATTCGGGTTACCTGCTAAGGCAATCGTGTGACTCATTTATATCACCTCGCGATTCATTTTTTTTGCATAAATAAGTGAGCTTTCTTCTTTACGCAAAGCGATTGTTGTATGAAACACTTTAAACGCTACAGGGTCACCTAATGGACTTTTTTGTACTACTTCTATAGTCACTCCAGGTACAAAACCTAAATCTAGTAGTCTTCTTCGCATTACATTTTTTAGTTTAATAGATGTAATCTGTAGTTGATCTCCAACTTGATATTGGTAAATTGGCTTACCCTCTATCAATTTTGTCATCTCCTTTTGGTCGTTGTATAAACAGTTGGATTAGGGCAACTTATGAGTACATATAGGTATAAATATGTACGTTAACTTAGAATGTGCCTGTTTTTCTTCATTGAATATATTATGATTATAAACCAAAATTTTTACCGTGTACAACAATGGATCTTGAAAAACATATTTCTGCTTGGCTAATTAGCTTTGGTACTATACTCCTGTTTTTGTCACTTCAGCAATATGTTTAATAGGTCTTAAAAGGGCAAATTAGTACTAGACTTTATTATCAGATTTTTGTTATTATATTGAAATATTATTTAAATAAGGGGGGAGTCCACTTGAAGCTATTAGAAAAAATTAGTACAGTTGCAGGCAACACATTTGCCATCTGGGTTATTCTATTTGGGACTCTAAGTTTTATATTTCCAAGTGGTTTTTCTTGGATAGTTTCATTCATTCCGCTACTTCTAGGAATCATCATGTTTGGTATGGGGTTAACACTTTCCACGGCTGATTTTAAAGGTTTCGTTCAAGCACCAAAAAGTGTCATGCTTGCAGTATTAGCACAATATACCATCATGCCTTTATTGGCTTATGGCTTGGCCATCCTTTTTCAACTTCCATCAGAAGTAGCAGTCGGTGTTATTTTAGTTGGTTGCTGCCCAGGTGGCACAGCATCCAATGTTATGACGTTTCTAGCAAAAGGTAACACCGCACTATCTGTTTCCGTAACAGCAGTATCTACAGTGCTTGCCCCAGTTTTAACTCCAACAATGACTTGGCTATTGGCAAGTGAATGGCTGCCGATTTCGGCTGGTAGTATGTTTTTGACCATTGTAAAGATCGTTTTAATACCAATTATTCTAGGCATTGTTATTCGTATGGTATTTCGAAGACGAGTTGAACAAAGCATAAAAGTTTTACCGCTCGTTTCAGTTATTGGCATTGTTGCAGTTGCAGGTGCTGTTGTATCTGTGAATACAGAAAATATTACTTCATCAGCATTTACTGTCTTTTCAGTTGTAATTTTGCATAATGGATTAGGATTACTACTTGGATTTCTGCTAGCAAAAGTTGTAAAACTTGATATCAAAGATCAAAAGGCGGTGGCAATTGAAGTGGGTATGCAAAATTCTGGACTTGGTTCAACATTGGCACTTGCTTATTTTTCACCGATCGCGGCGGTTCCGAGTGCCTTGTTTAGTGTTTGGCATAATATTTCGGGACCTATTCTAGCAACCATTTGGGCAAAGCAAAGTGAAAATATTGATCCACCACAAGATAATGAAGAAAAATTAGCATAAATATGAAAGGAGAATGTCCTTACATTCAAAACACCATCTTAACAAAATGTTATGTTAAAATGGTGTTTTTTCTGTCAGTCATTAATATCAATGAATCGTCTACTTGAATTCTTCTTAGGAATGGTTATTTGTAATATTCCATTGTTTAAGTCAGCCTTTGTTTCTTTTTCCGATATGGTGAATGGAATCGTAATTGTTCGTTCCGCACGTTGGCCGCGGTAGCTTCTTTCCTGCTCATTGGATGAAAATTCTTCCACTGCAATACGTAATTGATTTCCGATAATCTCTAATTGGATTTGGTCACGTTTATATCCAGGTAATTCTGCTTCAACAATTACATTTGACTTTGTTTCATAGGTATGGACGTTTAAAGGGCGTTTTACCAATGAATTGAAATTCTTTGCAGATTCATTAAAGAATGCATCCATTTGTTCCATTAAGCCATGAAAGGGATTCCGTTCAACTCGCTTTAAACGATTATCGTTATTATCCACAAATAATCACCTCTTTGCTTAAATCTACACTAATAACCTATGCTTTAATGGAATAATAGTAGTGGGCGCAAGTGTAATTAGAAGCGCTATTAATAAGATAGGATAAAAATTTTAAAAACAAAGAATGATAACCAACTAGAAATAACGGTTCGTGCAACGAAGCTGCTCCTGAAAGATACTTTGCTTTTCCTCTGCTGGCTTGTTAGCAGCCTTATGCTAATGTACAGAGGGTTTTATGTTTTCCGTCCGAAACCTTTTCTTCCGTAATAGTTTATCTACGCATCTGAAGATAAAGAGTACGTTGTCCGTCTTTTAAGTAGAGCGTTTTTAGATATAAACGCCACATAAATTTCTATATTCCTTGAAAATCAAAAAAATTTTGTCGAAATTCGTCGTATATGAGCGGGAATTGAAATCATGTATCGATAATAAAGGAACCGTTTTCTTTGCTGATAAATCAATAATTGGGCTAGTTAATTCGAAAAAATTAATTAACTTATACTATTAAAACTGCAATAAATTGTCTGAAAAAACAGTATAGACAAAAATTTAAGCTGGTGATATAGTAATAAAAATTCATTTTGAGGAGGGGTTCTCTTGTTAAGTAATCCACTTATTGCTACTGCACTTATTTTTGCGTTAATTGCCCTAGGAGAATGGCTCTCCATTATTTCTAGAGCTCGGATTCCCATGCTCCTAACAGCCATGGTTGGATTCCTAGTTTGTGTCTGGACAGGAATATTTCCTGAAGACATTTTAGAAAAATCACAATTTGCTGCTTTAGGAGCTATTTTAGTAGGACCAGCTATTTTGCATATGGGGACGATGATCCCACTATCTTTGTTAAGAAGCCAAGTAAAAGCTGTATTGATTGCACTTGGTGGAGTTATTGTATCAGGAATTATTATTCTTGTTATTGTTTCGCTCATGTTTGATTATGGCACGGCTGTTGCTGGAGTTGGACCTCTAAGCGGTGGAATTATTGCTCTCCTCATTACTTCTGAAGAACTTGCATCGATTGGAAGATCAAGCTTAGTTGTTATTCCTGCTTTAATCGTAGCTTTTCAAGGTTTGTTCGGGATGCCTCTTGCACTAAATTTCATGCGCAAGTATGCAGTGAAAATACAAAACCAACTGGATAATGGAACCTTTGTGCCTATGGCAAATGAAGTTGCTGCAACCAAAGAGAAAACAAAAGCTAGTCCACTAAGAGAAAGTGCGGTTCTTAAGTTATTTTATATATTTATCGGTGCAGCTATTGGTACTACGTTAGGTGAAGTAACTCCTATTCATGCTACATTATGGTGTTTGGCGATTGGAATTGCAGGACTTAAAATTGGGATTTTTGAAACGAAGACATTAGAAAAAGCAAATTCATTCACCATTACGATGATTGCGATTGTCTTTGTAGTAATTGGTACAATGGCAGATGTAACACCACAAGAAGTACTAGCCAATTTACCAAGCATTCTATTAATTCTAATTTTGGGAACATTTGGTATTGCGCTGGGTGGGTTTATTGTTTCTAAGCTAGTCAAATGGGATCCATTAAAAGGAATGCCAGTAGCATTAACTGCATTGTTTGGCTTTCCAGGTGACTATCTCCTATGTGAAGAAGTTAGTCGAAGTGCTGCACGAAATGAAGAAGAAGAGAAAATTATCTTTAATGAATTACTAGCTCCAATGCTTATTGGCGGATTCACTACTGTTACTGTTGCATCTGTTGTTATTGCTGGGTTTTTGGTTCAAACACTATAAGGAGGAAGATTAAATGAGTAAAATAATTATTGAAAATGGCTCTGTAATTGACGGTACAGGAAAAGAACCATTAAAAAATTCAATTGTGGTTATTGAAGATCAGAAAATCACCTATGTAGGTAAACAAGAAGGGTATGCGAAATCCGGAGAAGAAGCTGTAATAGATGCTCAAGGAGGCACTATTTTACCTGGATTAATTGATTCTCATGTGCATATGATGATGGAATTTTCGCCAATTGCTGATAGGCTTGCAACACCATTCTCATTTATGTATTATCAAGCAGCTAAGTATTTAAAGACTACGTTACATGCAGGTATTACTTCAGTTCGGGACGCATTGGGGACTGATCTAGGAGTGAAAAAGGCCATTGAAGAAGGGCTTATTTCTGGACCAAGATTACAATTAAGTATTAACGCCTTAACAATTACTGGTGGACATGGAGATGGTTATACAGTTTCCGGAAATGTAGTTGATCTTTTACCTTCTAATTATCCTGGAATGCCAAGTGGAAAGTGTGATGGGGTGGAAGAGGTTCGTAAAAAGACAAGAGAAATGCTACGTGCAGGAGCTGAAGTTATTAAAGTTCATGCAACTGGTGGAGTATTGAGTGCCACAGATCACCCAGAATTTACTCAATTCTCATTAAATGAACTTAAAGCGATCGTAGAGGAAGGACGTTTTCGGAAAAACGTAAAAGTTATGGCACATGCACAAGGTGCTGAAGGGATTAAAAATGCTGTTAAAGCAGGAATTCATTCCATTGAGCATGGAATATTTTTAGATGATGAAGCCATTGAAATGATGCTTGAAAATGGTACGTTTTTAGTACCAACCTTGCTTGCGCCAGTTGCCGTTCTGGAAACAGCAAAGGAAACAGGCATGCCTGATACAGCCGTGCAAAAATCGAAAGAGGTAATTGAACAGCATAAAGCAAGTATTGCTAAAGCACATCAAGCTGGTGTGAAAATAGCAATGGGTACGGATGCTGGCGTAATGAAGCATGGGACGAATCTTCGAGAATTAGGGCTTATGGTAGACGTTGGAATGAGCCCTATGGAAGCTATTGTTGCTTCGACGAAAACGGCTGCTGAATGTTTAGGATGGGAAGAAAAAGTAGGAACAATTGAAACAGGAAAGTTAGCAGATGTTATTGTTGTAAAGGGGAATCCATTGGAGGATATTTACTCACTTGCAACGAATGAAACTGTACAAGTTGTTATTAAAAATGGGGAGATAGAGAAAAATATGCTAATAAAAGAAAAGATAGCGTCGAATTAGTATTTAATAGAAGTGCTATTCCCTTAATAAATAGGGTTATGGTACTTCTTTTATTTATTGTTAAAAAACAGAAATAATTGAATGCTTGTAACATACCAATATGGTCGAGGATTCTTAATGATATATCTGCTAAATGGGCTCATTCCTATATTTTCGACGCTTTTTGGCGAATTTGAAGTTTTTTTGGAATTGCAACTAATTGAATTGGTATAACCATCGTATTTTTTAGAATTTTTGGGCGCTATTCTTAAAGGATTGCCCTTTATTTAACTGTCACCGTAACTCAGCAAGTTTAATCAAGCTATATAAGGTTTAAAGGCTTTTGACGCTTCCCCCTAATTATTTATAAGCTTATATAGTAGATTATTTACCAAAGTCTGGGAGGTGGAAGCATCCAAAGAACCATTAGCACGATTACAAAAACACGTGAAATTGATCAGGAACTTGAGTTTCGTATGCCTACAAAAGATGATGGGGCAGCTGTGTGGGAACTAATCCATGAAATTGGTAACCTTGACCTTAACTCTTCTTATAGCTATATCCTATGGTGTGATATGTTCTCAGAATCATCCATTGTTGTGAAAAGTGAAGGGGAAACGGTCGGATTCATTTCTGGGTTTATTCATCCGAATAAACCGAATACATTATTCATCTGGCAGGTTGCTGTTCGAGAAACTCAACGGGGTAAAGGGTTAGGAACGAAAATGTTGATGAAGTTGTTAGAGCGGGAACAATTATCAGAGATTCGATTTATTGAAGCAACGGTATCACCATCCAATTTACCTTCTCAGTATTTATTTTTAGGTTTAGCAAAAAAGCTAGACACAGAATGTGTGGTTGGAAATTATTATTTATCAATTGATTTTCCACGAACAGGACATGAAGATGAGCAACTGTATAAGATTGGCCCTTTTCAAAAGGGAAATAATGAATAAAAGGATGATTTGGTGACTACAGCAGTATTAAATAATGAAAAAATGAAAACCTTTGAAGAATTGGAATCATCGGTTAGAAGCTATAGCAGAGGCTGGCCAACAATTTTTACAAAGGCTAAAGGATATAAACTATGGGATATAGATGGAAAAGAGTATATTGACTTTTTTGCTGGTGCTGGTGCATTAAATTATGGTCATAACAATGATGTTATGCAGCAAAAGCTGATTGAATATATTCAAAATGACGGAATCATTCATAGTTTGGATATGGGCACAACTCCTAGAAAGAACTTTCTAGATCAGTTCAACGACGTTATACTTAAACCTCGTCAACTAGACTATAAAATAATGTTTCCGGGACCAACTGGAACGAATACTGTAGAAAGCGCCTTGAAAATAGCTAGAAAGGTAACGGGGCGCGACACGGTTATTAGTTTTACAAATGCATTTCATGGAATGACAATAGGTTCATTATCCGTGACTGGTAACTCATTTAAACGTCATGGTGCAGGAATACCTCTTCACCATAGTGTTTCTATGCCATTTGACGAATATGTGGAGGATCAGGACTCAATTGCTTACTTAGAGCGGTTCCTTGAGGATAGTGGAAGCGGTGTAGCATTACCGGCAGCAATTATCTTGGAAACTGTACAAGGAGAAGGCGGAATCAATGCGGCTAGCATGGAATGGCTAAAGAAAGTCGAATCTATCTGTAAGCGTTGGGATATTCTGTTGATTATTGATGATGTTCAAGCTGGATGTGGTAGGACTGGTACATTCTTTAGTTTTGAACCTGCAGGAATTAAACCTGATATTATTTGTCTCTCTAAATCAATAGGGGGTATTGGTCTACCTATGGCTATTACATTAATTAAACCAGAATTTGATCAGTGGGGACCAGGTGAGCATAACGGGACATTCCGTGGGAATAATTTAGCGTTTATTGCAGCTACGGAAGCTTTAACAAATTGGGAAACAGCTGCCTTTAGCAACTCTATTCAGCAAAAGGCTAACCTTATTCGTGAACGTATAGAATCTATTATTAATAAATTCTCCACGTTACAAGGTGAGGCACGAGGTCGTGGGTTTATGCAAGGTATTGTGATACAAGAAGCAGATCTTGCCAATAAGATTTGTGCGGAGGCATTTAATCGCGGATTAATTGTTGAGACATCTGGACCAAATGATGAGGTTGTAAAATTCCTTCCTCCTTTAATAATTGAAGAAGAGGGGATAAATAATGGTTTTGATATTCTTGAAGAAGCAATTAAACAAGTATTGAAGTAAACATTTTATATAAGATAGAAAAGAGGAGATTATTCATGATCGTAAAATCACTTGAAGATATTATTGGAACAGAAGATGAAACATCTGGGGAAAATTGGTCAAGCCGTCGATTTATTTATAAAAAAGATGGTGTAGGTTTTAGCATGAATGATACCATTATTAAAGCGGGTACCAACAACTTCTTCTGGTACAAAAACCATATTGAACTTGTCTATTGTATCGAAGGAGAAGGTGAGATTGAAAAATTAGAAACTGGTGAAGTATATCAATTAAAACCAGGAACTATGTACCTTTTAGATGAACATGATAAGCATGAACTTCGTGCCCGTACACAAATGCGTATGGTATGTGTATTTAACCCACCATTAGTTGGTAGCGAGACGCATACAAAAGAAGGATATTATCCTCTATTAACAGAATAACTAAATGAAATAAATGTACTTCACCCCAAAAGTGAGAGTGAAATCTTTCTTTTGGGGTGTTTCTTTATGGCTAAGTATAGTGATCCATTTAAGTTAATAGTAGTAAGAGTATATCAAAGGGTTATTTAGGATATGACATGTTGGCTAAGAAGCATGGATTGACAAGCAGTTCCCACGTAAACGGTGGGTTGAAGAATTGTATAAGAAATTTGGGAGGGAAGGATTAATAAGGCAACGGGAATAGCAAGTTTATTTTGTTCCATTTACACTGGATGTATGAAGCTTTATGAAGAGAACAGATTCTTCATAAACGAAAACAGTCATTTAATTTGGGGTTACAACCTCCAATAATTAGTTCATGGAAAAAATTGTTAGTGAAGGTGATAATGAGTCCTTGGGAAACCCGAAAGGACGACCACCTATGTCTGATAAGGCTAAGAAAAAAGGAAATAAACAAACAGTTGAAAAAGAAATGACATAGGAACAAAAATTGGAACCACAGAACAAACTTCTTCGCCTAGAGGTAGAACTTACAATCCATTAATTTAAACGAAGTAAAAAAGCTTCAGAACGTATGATATAATTAAAATTCAGAATAATATGAAGTGGGATGTGGAATTAGTTATAAAAGAAGGGGGTTGATTTAATGAATATTCGGTCTATCGAAGGATCTGATTACTATCGTATTTCACCTATCATAAATGAATGGTGGGGTGGGAGACAGATGGCAGATATGGTACCAAAATTGTTCTTTGAGCACTTTAATAATAGTAGCTTTATAGCTGAAGAAAACGGAAAAATCATTGGTTTCTTAATAGGCTTCGTATCTCAATCCCAGACAAACACGGCTTATATTCATTTTATTGGTGTACACCCAAATCACCGAAATATGCAAATCGGAAAACGATTATACCACACGTTTTTTCAGGTTATGAAACGGTTTAACGTTGAAGTAATACGCTGTGTAACTTCGCCAAAGAATAGAAACTCAATAGCATTTCATACCCATATGGGTTTTGATATTGTTGAGGGAGATAACGTTGTAGATGGTATCTCTATTCACACGCAATATGATGGGATAAACCATGATCGAGTTTTGTTTAGGAAGCAAATATAATTTAACTTCAAGTTTAATTATAGAAAAAGATACAACACGATTGGAGAATCCGATATGCATTACTCTTTTAAACCAATGACGCAGGAACAGGCTGAAATTATTGCTTACGAGTGGTATTACGATGGAGAGTATCGCTTCTATAATATGGAAGAAGATCAAGAAGATTTACAAGAATTCCTTAATCCTGAACGACGTCAAGGTTCTCATTTTATTGTACATGATGAAAAGAATGAATTAGTAGGTTTTTTTACCTATCATTGTGGGGATCATAAAGTAGAAATTGGGCTTGGGATGAAGCCAGAATTAACGGGGCTCGGTTTAGGGATAAGTTTTTTGCAAGCGGGTATTCAGTTTGCAGAGAAAAAGTATATTTGTCAGCGTTTAACGTTATCGGTGGCTAGTTTTAACCAGCGAGCTATAAAAGTGTATAAAAAAGCCGGATTTCAGACTGTGGAATCCTTTACGCAGCATACGAATGGATCTAATTATGAATTTATCAAAATGATGAGGAGTAAGGGAAAATGATAGAAGCTGTTATTTTTGATTTGGATGGAACGTTACTTCATAGAGAAGCTTCTATAAAACGGTTTGCCACGAATCAATATGAACGCTTCTATCCTTATTTCAGTCATATACCTAAAAAATGCTATGTCAATCGATTTATAACATTGGATAAAAGGGGATATGTGTGGAAAGACAAAGTATATCAACAAATGGTTAAGGAATTTAATGTGACTGGCATAACCCCTAAACAGTTATTAACTGATTATTTGGTTCAGTTCAAAACTAACTGCATCCTTTTTCCTAAAGTTTTAAAATTGCTGGAAGCACTGCAAGAACGATCATTAAAACTTGGCATAATTACAAATGGACAAGGACCGTTCCAAATGGATGTCATTCGTAAAACAGGGATCTTTCCGTTTATGGATGAGGTTTTGGTATCTGAATACGAGGGAATAAAAAAGCCAGACTTAGAGATTTTTAGAAGCGCTTTAGATCGGTTACAAGTTGCCGCAGCAAGAAGTATATTTGTAGGTGATCATCCCCAAAATGATGTCCATCCTGCTAAAAAGTCGGGGATGATAAGTATTTGGAAAAGAGATGCATATTGGGGAAGTGCTAATGCGGATTTTATCATTGATGATATGATGGAATTACTTGATATAATCGAAGACGAATCATTTCATATCGGGATGTGTAAAGAGCTTTCGTGCTAATTGTATATCGTTTATGATGTGGATATCCATCTATCTAATCATTAGCTTGATGGATGCAAAACTTTATCCTCTTGATTATTTGGCATATTGAGTAAGACAACTCCTCCAATAATGAAAATCAATCCAACCACGGTCAAGAAGCTAAATGGTTCATTCCAAATTAGTATTCCTATTAATGCAGTCAATGCCGTTCCAATTCCAGCCCAAATAGCATATGCCAAGCTTAGGGCTACTGTTTTTAAACAAATAGAGAGGAAATAAAATGCTGAAGCAAAGGAAACTACGACACCAAAAGATGGTAAAGGATTAGAAAAACCATCGGATATTTTAAGCATTGTTGTACCACATACTTCACTTATAATTGAGATGGCTAACATGACATATCCTTTCATAAGAAAAACCTCCAATCTACTATTATACTCCGCTCGATAATTTTAGAGAAATAACGCCACCAATAATAAAAACTAAGCCGATTATTTTTTTAAAATTAAATTTTTCTTTATAAACAAGAACACCAATGAGTGCAGTCAATGCAGTCCCTGCACCAGACCATACTGCATATGCAGTACTAAGTGGTATAGCAGTAAGCGTGAGCGATAGTCCATAAAACGCTATCCCCATTCCAAATATAACTCCTAAGGAAGGGAGGAGCCTTTTGAATCCGTTGGACTGCTTCAACATAGAATTTCCAAACACTTCACCTAAAACAGCAATGATTAAAATTACAAATGGATTGATCATTAGGGGCACCTCCTATGTTGTCATTTGAATTAATTTTTCAATGACCTTCTCACGTAAATTCTCATCTAATGGAGCCATGTCAAGCATTTCCGAATAATAAATACCATCAATGGCAAGTCGGATAATACTAGCAGTAACGGGATCTAGATTGTCTTGCTCAACTTTATTTTGCATATAACGATATCCCTTGCTAAGTCCTTCTGAAATATCAGGATTTAGCATGGATGCTGCCATGATTCCAATATTTAGTTTCGCGTTATTATCCAAGTCCCATTTAGATGTTTCAATTAAGGCTCGTGTCCACTTTCCTTTTTCATTAGGATCGTTTTCTGCATGTTTATTAAATGAGTTGGTAAATTGCTCAAATATATGATCAGATAAACCTTTTAATAAAGCATCTTTATTTGGGAAATGATATAGTAAACCGCCTTTGCTAATTCCAGCATGATTAGCAACAGCGTCCAAGGTTAACGAATTAAAATCATTCTCAAGAATAAACGCTGTACCAGATGTTAATATATGTTCTCGTTTCTTCTCAGCTTTCGTATTCATTACCATTCCTCCAATCAACCAACATAAAAAAGACCAACCGGACGGCTTTTTTAAAATTGTAACAACTAGGTGGTTTTTTGTCAAATGAGTATACAAGAGCAGCGAATATCACTGTTTCATGTAAGGAGAATTGTAGAAGGAGAACTGTAAAATAGAGAAGGGTTATGAAGTAGGTAAATCATTGTTTTTTTGTAGTCTAGGGAAATTATAAAATTTGCCAATGTTAATAAATATCGTTTGAGCCGCGTCCAGCTCCAGCGCCCAGAAGCTAGATGACTTTACGAATTGCCCTACGATAAGTCATCATCGGCTCGCAAGCTCACCGTGATTCCTTTATCTCTGTAGACTTGCTCCAGTCGCTACGTTTCTAATCGGGCGCTTGCGCTTTTGTGCAACGGTGAAAATTACAACCTACTAGGAATGCTCTATTATATCCATATATTACAAGTGAACAAATGATGATCACCCTTTATAATAGAGTACAGGGGTGATTTCTACATGTATATAAGTATTGGAATTATAGCATTATTGAGTTATTTTATATATATAGGCTATAGAAATACGCATTCTGTGGTTGTTAATCAAATTGATATAGAAAAAGATATAGAAACAAATAAAGGGAAAATACTAAAAATATTGCATATCTCAGACTTGCATATTGAAAATATATCGATAACTCCACAAAATATAATGCAACAATTAGATTCTCAATCGCTAGATTTAATTGCGTTAACAGGAGATTTCTTAGATCGTAAGAAAAGTATTCCCAAGCTTATACCTTATTTAGAGGAATTGAGTAAATTAAATCCTAAGTATGGTGCTTATGCGGTTTTTGGTAATCATGATTATGTGTTAAAGGATAGAGACTTTCAGCAATTAAAAGATATACTGAATCAGTATGGATTCAAAACGCTTCAGAATGAAAATGCGGTAATTACAGTAGATGGTGAGGCTGTTAATGTTATTGGCATTGATAATTTTAGTACAAATCATAGTAATCTAGTTAAATCGTTTGCAGGTTTGCAACAAGGAAGTAATCTTGTGTTAACACATGATCCAAATGTAGTTTTAGAAATGGACAAGTATCATTTTGATTATCTGCTTTCAGGTCATTTTCATGGCGGGCAAATTCATTGGCCAAAACCTTACCACCTTCGGAAAATGGGGAAACTGGTCAAGTTGAATATGGTTAAAGGACTTCATAAATTAGAAGGTCGTCCCTTTTATATTAGTGAAGGGCTTGGTCAAACAGGAATTAATATTCGAGTTGGAAGTCGTCCGGAAATCACCATTCATCATTTGCGCATAGGTAATCGGATCAAAGAAGTCATTTAGCCAGTGTTGGAAGTACAGCGTTGCGAAAATACTTCGTTGTCTCGCTATATAGGGGTTATTAAAACCAAACAACTAATTTAGAATTAGCCAAAGCACAACTAACATTCAAAAAGTTGGTACCGATCCCCAGAAGTTAGATTTTTTACTCTAACTTCTGAGGGTCGGTATCTTATTGTTCTGCTTTATTTTACTGAAAATTATTGATCTCAATCTCTTGATCTATGTCAAGACAAGGAGTCTGTGTATTTGTCATGATGTTTCCACCATTCATATCTTGGGGTTTTCCTGACCCAAGTAGGTGAGTTTTCCCAATCCTCTTGCCTGCCCATCGGGGTGATATCAAGATAGCTCCAATTACTACCTAAGTATTCAACACCACGTGCTCCTGTTGAATACGTATGATAAACCTTGTTGTTATCTTGTAAGAATACGCTGTATCCGTGCGTTTCTTCTCCTTGCTTCGTAGTTGCTCCAAAGTCATAATTGAAGTCACTGTTAAAGGAAGAGTACCATGGCAAGGTCCATTCCATTCGCTTTTTAAAGGGATGTATTTTTTCCATAGGAGCTCTAGAAATTAAGACCAACGTCGTGTCACGTGCACGTAAATGAGCTTGGTGTCCAATGTTATCTACCATCATAGAACAGCCATCGCAGCCTTCAACCCAACTGGGGTCAAACATGAAGTGATAAACAATAAGCTGTTTTTTTCCGGCGAATAAATCAAGAAGGCTATATTGCTCCTTTAATCCGTTAAATGTATAGTTTTTTGTTATTTCTACCATAGGTAAGTGACGACGTTCTGCATTTAATTTATCGCGCTCTCGAGTATGTTCCTTTTCCTTCTTTAAAAAGGCCTGATGTGCTTTATTCCAATCTTCTTTTGTTACAATCATCGCTTGATTTACATGAGTTTTGCGAAGCTGTTCATTATCAGCTGTATTATTTTTGCTACAGCAATGCTTCATTGATTCTGACATAAATAATCATTCCTTTCTCAAGTATATTCTTTCGGTAAGCAAAGAATAGCATATAGAAGAAGGAAGGGTTTCTCTTTTATTGCTATATGATCTACATAAAAGGAGTTATTTCCTCTTGACAATAATTAGAAAATTCTATATTATAATTAGTATTTTTATGATAGACGAACTAGGGGTATTAACTATCAACAATTAAAGGGGGGTTGGCATGATTACATCAATTATAAGTTCAGAAGATACATGGTTGTTATGGGCCTTTATGGCAGGTTGGGCTGCTGTAAGCATATGCTTAGAACAAAAATATAAGTGGGCCTCCAAGGTGACGGGTGCTATTATCGCTCTTGTTGGTGCGATGGTTCTCGTAAATATAAATGTGATTCCAAGTCAAGCACCTGCTTACGATGCTGTTTGGTCATATGTTGTCCCACTTGCTATTCCGCTGTTATTATTCCAGGCAAATCTTAAGAAAATATGGAATGAAAGCGGCAGAATGTTATTGCTGTTTCTTATTAGTTCAATAGGTACTGTAATCGGGGGCTTTGTTGCTTATATGTCTATGCATCAATGGATTCCAAATGCTACAAAGATTACAGGATTAGAAACAGGTTCCTATACAGGTGGAGGCGTGAACTTTGCTGCTTTGTCAGCTAAGCTTGAGGTACCAGGCGAATTGGCTTCTTCTGCTATAGTGGCTGATAATATTCTTATGGCGCTTTACTTTTTTACTCTAATTATGCTGCCAGCAATAACATTCATTCGTAACAGGTTCCATACACCTTACCTCGATGAATTGGAACAAAACAATAATGATTCTCAAGAGAATGGAGTTCGTACCTATTGGAAACGAAAAGAAGTTTCATTAAAAGATATTGCTTTTGCTATTGGTATAGCATTTGCACTAGTAGCAATCTCGTTTAAACTTGCTGAAGTTATTGACCAATGGATTCCATCAGGAGAAGGTGTTGGTTTCTTTTACAATGTATTAAATGGTTTATTCGGCGATGGTTATTTAATGCTAACGAGTATTACCGTTTTTGTCGTCACTGTCTTCCATCGTTTCTTTGAAAATATTCATGGTGCTCAAGAAATAGGTACGTATTTAATTTATATTTTCTTTGTAGTAATTGGAGTCCCGGCATCACTTCCACTACTTATTAGTAACGCACCTTTATTATTGTTGTTTTTAGCTATTATGGTTCTATTCAACATGCTAGTAACATTTACAGTTGGCAAGCTGTTTAAATTCAGTCTTGAAGAAATGATAGTTGCTAGTAATGCTAATATTGGTGGCCCTACAACCGCTGCTGCTTTTGCAATTGCTAAAGGTTGGACGAAATTAATTGTTCCGATTATGTTAGTTGGTACATTAGGTTATGTGATTGGGAATTATTTAGGAAGTATGGTTTATTATCTTCTTCCATAAAAGTGAACTAGTATATAAAAGAGTGCCCTATGTTATCAATATTGTATGGAAAACCTTTTATATTGTAAATGAAAGGGCACATGTTTGCTAAGTAGCATAGTCAAGGCTAGATTATTAGGTAGTTTCGTTTTCCTACATATTTTATTTTCATTATAGTAATCTGTCTCTATATGCTATGATGGATTAAATAAGAACAATACGCGGAGTGGCACCACTGCACGTAAATAATGTTTCATGGAGAATAAAAATGGAATCGGTTAAAGAAAAGATTTTAGATAATTTATATAAACAACTAAAAACTAAAAATCATATCATTGGTGTAGCTACTGGATCTGGTTTAACAGCAAAATATGCGGAACAAGGTGGTGCAGATTTTATACTGGCGTTAAGTTCGGGTCGATTTCGTCAAATGGGTGTTAGCTCACTTGCTGGGTTTATGCCATATGCAAATAGTAATAGCGTCGTTATGGATTTTGCTCTAAAGGAATTATTGCCTGTAATTAAAAAAATACCCACCATTTTTGGTTTGTTTGCAACTGATCCAACGATTAATTTAGAGGCTTACATAAAAAAGATTCAGGATCATGGTTTTGCTGGAATAAATAACTATCCAACACTAGGATTAATTGATGGTGATTTTCGCGAAGCACTCGAGGAGCAAGGAATATCGTATCAAAGGGAAGTTGAGGCAATTCGTATTGCAAGTCAACGTGGCCTGTTTACTGTTGCCTTTGTCTTTAATGAAAGCCAAGCAAAAGCCATGCTACAAGCTGGCGCAGATATCATATGTGTCCACCTTGGTTTAACAACAGGTGGGATACTAGGCGCAAAACAAATACAATCCTTGCAATCAGCCAAACGAATAGCAATAGCCATATTTAGTGTATGTAATCAATTTAATCGGCCTGTCATTAAGATGGTTTACGGGGGGCCAGTTAACAAGCCAATTGATGTACAGTTTATGTATGATGGAACGGATATAAATGGTTATATCGGTGGTTCTGTCTTTGAAAGGATACCAGCAGAGCAACTTATTATGAAAATAACCAAGTCATTTAAGCAAACGTATGATGTGAAGTATGAAGAATTTATGCAAAAAATTATAAACGGCTTTAGTAGTAAACAAGATTATATTGCGTTTATTAAAGATTATATAAGTACACATTATATGGAGCAAATTACCTTGAATGATCTTGCGAGTATCTTAAACCTATCTAGGACTTATTTAAGCACATTGTTTAAAGGAGAGATGGGGATTTCATTCGTTAACTATTTAATTAACTTTCGATTAAATAGGGCCATTGAAATTATGTACGAAAAAGATCTTCCTTTTTCGACAATTTCAGAAATGGTTGGTTATCCAAACTATACGCAATTTAGTAAGATATTTAAAAAAAGATATGGATTATCACCCAAGCAATATAAAAAACAAACATTAGGACAAAATAAACGAACATAAATACATTAATTTTCCGCGAAGAAAGCGATATCATTGGGATAGAGGGATAAATTGAAATTGCAAAAAGATAGAGATTACCCCGCACTGAAGCAATGGGTCATTGCTAATGTCATCACATCCTTGAAAAGATATCGCTTTTTTCGTGCGAAGTTTTCTGGAGCAATTTTAACTTTTCCTCCAGCTACCTTTAAAGCAGGACAGGACATTGTAGACTAAATAACAGATTTAACCTAACCAAAATTGAATGTGTAGCCAGCTAGCAAAGGTAGATGTTACGTTTTTAAATTATTAAAAGAAAAGGGGAGTTGGAAATGTCGAAAACAATTGCATTAGCAGGTACTTTTGATTCAAAGGGTAAAGAGTTTCAATACGTTAAAGAGTTGATTGAATCACTTGGGTTTCAAACATTGACTATTCATACAGGTGTTTTCGACCCTGTTTTTCCTCCAGATGTATCTAATACAGAGGTATTTGTTGCGGCTGGGGAAGATAAACAACAAATCGTAGCGGCAAAGGATCGAGCTCATGCTACGCTCGTCCTCTCTAAAGGTATGGAACTACTACTGCCAAAACTATATGATGAAGGAAAATTTGACGGCATTCTATCTTTTGGTGGAACAGGAGGTACTTCTATCGTTACACCTGGCATGAGAGCACTGCCTATCGGTGTACCAAAAGTTATGGTATCAACAGTTGCATCCGGAAATACGGAGCCATATGTTGGGACAAGTGATATTATGATGTACCCTTCTATTGTTGATGTAGCTGGATTAAACTCTATTTCTACCAAAATCTTCACAAATGCAGTCTTTGCAATTGCTGGAATGCTGACATATGAAAACAAAACAACGATTGAAAAAAAACCTTTAATCGCTGCGACAATGTTTGGGTTAACGACTCCCTGTATTAACTATGCAAAAGCATATTTGGAAAAACAGGGATATGAAACATTAATTTTCCATGCTACAGGAGTTGGTGGCCGTACAATGGAAAACCTTATTGAGAATGGTTTTATTAAGGGTGTGCTTGATTTAACAACAACAGAATGGGCAGATGAGCTATTTGGTGGTGTATTAGCAGCTGGCCCACATCGATTAGAAGCAGCGGCGAAACATCGTATTCCTCAGGTTGTATCTGTTGGTGCAATGGACATGGTGAACTTCGGACCGTATGATACTGTTCCAAAGCATTACGCGGGTCGAAATTTTTATAGGCATAACCCTACCGTTACATTAATGCGTACGAGCGTTGAAGAAAATAAGCAAATCGGTGAAGCTATCGCAGCCAAATTAAATAAGGCTGAGGGAGATACTGCTCTTATATTACCGCTAAAAGGGCTTTCTGGACTAGATGTAAAGGGACAGGACTTTTATGGTCCTGAAGAGGATACGATGTTATTTGATACGTTAAAGGAAAAAGTAGATCGTTCAAAAGTACAATTGATAGAGCTTGATAATGTTATTAATGACAAAGCTTTTGCTGAAGCGGCAGCTGAAAAGTTAATTCAATTAATGGAAGCTAAAAAAGGAGAGAACTAAATTGTATTCACGCGAAGAAATTTTAAATCGATTTAAAGAAGAGGTCAATGAAGGGAAAATATTATTAGGTGTGGGAGCTGGCACAGGTATAACTGCTAAAAGTAGTGAAGCTGGTGGTGCGGATATGCTAATTGTTTATAATTCTGGTCGATATCGGATGGCTGGTCGTGGATCATTAGCAGGATTACTTTCGTATGGTGATGCAAACCAAATTGTTGTAGAAATGGGGAGCGAAGTGTTACCAGTTGTTCATCACACACCTGTACTTGCAGGGGTGAATGGTACAGATCCATTTAGAGTGATGGATGTATTTCTAAAGCAATTAAAGTCACAAGGCTTTAGTGGTGTACAGAATTTCCCTACGGTTGGTTTGATTGATGGGGTGTTCAGACAAAATCTAGAGGAAACGGGCATGGGATATGATCTTGAGGTTGATATGATTAAAAAAGCGCATGAATTAGATATGCTCACAACTCCGTATGTGTTTGATGAGGAGCAAGCGAGAAAAATGGCGGAAGCTGGAGCAGACATATTGGTTGCGCATATGGGACTCACAACAAAAGGAACGATTGGAGCTAAAACTGCGTTAACTTTAGATGACTGTGTAGAAAGAATTCAAAAAATCATCGATGCTGGGAAGTCCGTAAATCCAGATATTACAGCTATTTGTCATGGTGGACCGATAGCCGAACCGGAAGATGCAGCATATGTAATCGAAAGAGTAGATGGTATTGTAGGATTCTTTGGAGCATCAAGTATTGAAAGGTTTGCTGCTGAAAAAGGTATCAAAGAGCAAGCAGAAGCTTTTAAAGATATTCGAAACTAACGTAATTAATTTAGCTATAATGGGAAGAAATGTTTAAACAAGGGGGAGTACAAATGGTTATCGATTGGTCAGTAACGCAGGTGTATAATACGATTATGGCGGTAGCAACTGGTGTAGGTTTATTATTAATTCTGCGATTTGCATCACATGTGAACAGAGGGCGCGTTGGACAGCTGGAGGGGTGGGCCATTGGCTTTGCTATCCCTGGTTTTATCCTTACAATAACTGGTACGCATATGAGCTTAACATGGCCGTTGTCTAAAATTGGATTTCCCTTCGATGATATCATCTTTGGAGAACCATCCTTAGCTTTTGGGGTAATGTTGTTGGCAGCTGCTATTTTATTATGGAGAAAGTCAAACGTATATATGGCTGAAGGTATAAATATGAACCATAATAAGACGGTTTCTGAAAAGTTACAACAGGAGCTACCTTATTTGTTAAAACCATTAGCTTATTTTGCTGCAGCAATGGGGCTAGCACTTTTTTCAGTGGCGATTGCTGGAGTAACTTATCAGTTATTTGCTGCTCCACCAGAAGAACCGATTTCGGGTGCATTTGCAGATTATCCGCTAATCGAGGCAATGTTTATTTCAGGATTATACGCGATTACAGGGCTGGGGGCAGTGTTATTTCCATTTATCCTAAAGCCAAAGCCTAATAAAAGCTTATTAATCATTATTAAAATGGCTTGGACTATTGCAGGATGGGTTTTTGTTTTATTTGGTGTGATGAATTATTTTACCCATATCGGACTAATTGTTAACACGATGTGATTCATTTGTTCTTGGCTGTTATACAGTTTAAAAAGGTGAACGAGTTTACCGTAACTTGTTTACCTTTTTACTATTTTAGCGTTTTGATGGGTAACATATTCTAGCTGGACATATGGTATGAAGCTTACTTGTTTTGGTATGATGCAGTATTTTGTCTTGTCTCAAGCACATTTATCGTTAGTTCCGATATATCAGTGTATAATAATATATAGTAACTAAATAATTATAAATAACTAAAAGATAGGAGTTGTATATGTTTGAAGGTTCAAGCAGCTGTTACACATAGTCAAGGTGATGATTTTAAACTAGAAGAGGTGGAGCTTTCTGAACCTAAACCCAATGAGGTTGTTATTAAAATTGTAGCTTCTGGTGTATGTCATACCGATGCAGTAGCCAGAGATGCGGGCCTTGCACCATTCCCCGCCGTACTGGGTCATGAGGGGTCAGGTGTTGTTCAAGAGGTTGGAGATGCAGTCACTACAATTGAGCCTGGCGACCATGTCGTCATTGCATTTGCTTCATGCGGGCATTGTGAAAACTGTTTAACAGGGCATCCATCTGTTTGTCTAGCATTCAATGATTTGAATTTCGGAGGAAAGATGGAGGATGGAACATATAGAATTCATCAGAATGGACAAGCATTATCCACTTTCTTTGGACAATCTTCTTTTGGAACATTTGCTGTTGCTAATGAGAAAAATGTTGTGAAAGTCGATAAAGATGTTGACTTAGCATTATTAGGACCACTTGGATGTGGAATCCAAACTGGCAGCGGTACCGTTTTAAATAAATTAAAACCCGAATTTGGTTCATCAATTGCAATATACGGTAGTGGTGCTGTTGGATTAAGCGCAGTTATGGCTGCTAAGATTCAAGGATGTAAGCAAATTATAGCTGTAGATATTCAGGAGAGTCGTCTAGAATTGGCAAAAGAATTAGGTGCAACTCATGCTATAAATAGTAAAACGACAGAGGATGTTGTGAAAGAAATAAAAGAAATAACCAATGGGGGAACGCACTATGCCATTGATACAACTGGAGTTCCTCCTGTGGTAAAACAATCCATACATGCGCTTCGCCCTTTAGGACAATGTGCAATTGTTGGTGTTACACCAGAAATAACGTTTGATGTGCATAATGATATCATGGCAGAAGGCAAAACGATTATGGGAGTAATTGAAGGGGACGCCATACCTAAAGTATTTATTCCTCAGCTAGTTGAGTATTATAAAAATGGACAATTTCCGTTTGATAAATTAGTTAAGTTTTATGAGTTCGAGCAAATTAATGAAGCCTTTGCAGATTCAAAGAATGGTGTGACGATTAAGCCTATTGTAAAAATGGCTGAATAGTATTTTCCATAACTATAAATAAAAATGAAGCGAATAGCTTGTTCGCTTCATTTTTATTTATATATATAGCGTATAGCGCAAAGTATAGCAAATTAATACGATTGTTAGTTTTAAATCAATGGTGATTGCACATAATAAGGATAATAATTGTAGAAGTTTGGTGATTAGATGGAGATTAATAATATGTATCAACCTGGTGAAGTAGTTTATGTTATCATTCGCAATCCGCACGCACAGGATGTTGCCCAGGTTCAACAGGCGGCGGTGGTAGAAAATCCTGAACTGCCACAAGAATTAGCCCTGTTTATATATGAAACCTATTATCCATTAACGGACGAGATTGCCGTATATAAGTCTGCTAATGAAGCCGAAGAGGCATATCAGGCAGCTTTTGGCTTACCAGAACAAGGAGACTACTATGGTTAAACCATTTGTTCCACAGCTTGTCTATGTTGAACCTAATGCATTGACATATCCACTAGGTAAAAAATTAATCACGAAGTTTGAGGATATGGGTATTGAGATTAGAGAAACAACATCTCATAATCAAGTTAGAAATTTGCCGGGGGATAATCATTTTCAAAGATATCGAGTAGCTAAGTCTACACTAGTTGTTGGACTGCGTAAGACCTTAAAGTTCGATACCTCAAAGCCATCAGCTGAATATGCTATTCCTTTTGCTACTGGATGTATGGGGCATTGTCATTATTGCTATTTACAAACAACGATGGGAAGTAAACCGTATATTCGGACCTACGTCAATGTAGATGAGATATTCGAAGCCGCAGAGCAATATATGGACGAAAGAGCGCCTGAAACAACACGATTTGAGGCATCATGTACGTCAGATATAGTTGGAGTAGACCACCTAACACATACTTTAAAACGGGCCATTGAATACTTTGGCCAATCGGAATATGGCCAATTACGGTTTGTGACCAAATTTGCACATGTTGATCATTTATTAGATGCAAAACATAATGGTCGAACTCGATTTCGTTTTAGTATAAATGATGACTACATCATTAAATATTTTGAACCTGGCACATCTCGGTTGAATGAACGTATTGAAGCTGCTGTAAAGGTAGCAGAGGCTGGATACCCATTAGGGTTTATCGTTGCCCCGATTTATCTACATGATGGTTGGAAGCAAGGGTATCATGAAATGTTTGAAAAATTAGAAGCAGCTTTATCAACGAAAGCGAAAAAGGATCTAACGTTTGAAATGATTCAGCATCGATTTACCAAGCCAGCTAAACGAGTCATTCAAGAAAATTATCCAATGACAAAATTGGAATTAGATGAATCGAAACGGAAGTGGAAGTGGGGAAGGTACGGAATAGGAAAATACGTTTATATGGATGAGGAGCAAGAAGATATGAAGGATACGTTAGGTGGATATATTCATAAATATTTTCCAGAGTCTAACATAGAATATTTTACGTAATGTTAGACCGTGACAACATATGTGAATGCCAAGCCTATTCGAAACGCTTTAGCTTGTCTTTGAATTGGCTCGGCTTTATTTGATGTTAGATTATCTAAACTAAGTAGCGTAGGTAAAATACAATGGCTCTCCTAGCGAGAGTGGGCCCCAATAATGCCCCTGAAGGGATCCAAAAGTTTGACAGTGAAGTAATCTCCCACAATGCAGTACAAAATCTCAACATTCCGTAATAGACCATTCTTTTTTAGAGGATAGGGTATAGTATTGCCAAGCTTTTTGATCAACGGTTACTAAGAATAACCCCTTTTTCCCTTAAGTTATCGATACATTCCTGCAAATATGAATTATTATGCTCGGGGTATATGGGATGATCGATGTTACGATTTGCATCCATACCGTAAAAACTTTCGGCATCATGTGGTTCTGAATTTTTCCCCCGGTAATATGGATCTTCCCATGATGGATCAATATTATATTCTCTCTTCTTCATTTCAATCATAATGCGTTTATGATATAAAAAAAGTAGATATGGGGAGTAGTGGAACACATAATTTACCGTAGCATGTTTTTTCCCCCATCCCTTGCCTCGTAACGCACAGCATTCACGGTGTTGTCCTAGTAATTGTTGACGTGGCAAAGCTTTAATTAGGGATTCGTGCCAAAGACGCATTGAAAAAACCTCCTTACTATATCTATCTCATAAATAAACGATATCGTTGCACATCGTATCTTCTCATTGTAATATAGATAAATGTACAAATGAAGGGGAGCTTAATTATGAGTAAGCGATCAAAGGCAAGAATTATCTTTTTCCTTTATATTTTAGTGTTATTATGTTTTGATACAACCTATTCGTTTATGATTTTTAATTTATTTCTTGCTTTTGCTGCATTAGAGCTTTCTTTTTTACTTCCTCTATTTCGAATAAGAAATAATAAAGAAATAGTGATGAGTATGTTTTTTGTTGTTACTTTTATTTTGCTATCTCCAAATGCTATTTATGTAGTAACAGATTTAATTCACCTAACTTTTTTTGATTTTGATTTTATGGAAGGACTAGAGTTGAAGGAATGGTGGAATTTTACGATATTAGTTAGTGGCGTATTTTTGGCTTTATTTTATTATGTGCTAATGATGGACCAAGTCCGAGCCTTTTTAGGAAGGTCAAAGTGGATGAATTTGATATTACTATTAATGATTATATTATCAAGTATTGGTGTATATATTGGTAGGTTTTTACGCTTCCATTCTATTCACATTTTTACAGAGCCATTAACTGTAGTTTTTCAAATTGTTCATTCACTAGACTATTCTTCTGTTCTATTTATAGGTTGGATGACGATATTGCAGATAATTATATGCTGGTTGTTTTTAGATGAAGTAGGTGTTAAAAATGGTACATAATCTATGGACAGAATTATATATTGTTCTATTACTACTAGCAGCAGTTGTGATTATTTCGCAATGCTACATTACATATCTATTTCATAAGTATGAGCAAGCAAAAATTTGGAAAGTTATTGGCATTCTTTTCCCATTAGGTCTAAATATATATATCTATCAAATTATTAAACTTGAAAAACGACTTAACAATTTTCTGCAAATAGCCTCAATGGAACGAAGGGATTGGCGGACTGCTTATTTACTTGTTTTGGCTCAATACCTACTGCTTTTTGCTGTCTTCGGCTTATTTGCTTCTCCATAATAAATAAAATACCTCCTTGACATTATACCTATAGGGGTATAATATGGATGTAGATTACAGGAAACAAGGAGGGAAATATGACTGTCTTACTATTAGTTATGATTAGTTTATTATTGCTTGTCCTTTATCGACGATATATACCCGTTTGGGGTATTGGAAAAATAAATATTGATCGTGTCTCCTCATGTAATGATAAGATAACCATTGTAGATACGAGAGACTACCAAATATCATCACAGGACATGATTGATAATGCGTGTTGTTTACCAATGCCGTACCTTCATCGTTATTATAATGAATTACCAAATCATAAACTCATCATTGTAGCAAAGGATCGGGTTGATAAAAATTTAAGCTCTCGTTTTTTACGAAAAAAAGGAAAGCACGTTGTAGGCTATCATGTAGCTGCTAATGAATAAAGGAAAGGAGGGCTGGAGAAATGAAGTACAATTCGAATGTGAAAAATAGAATGAAGCGGGTTGAGGGGCAGATTAGAGGCTTGTTAAAGATGATGGAAGACGAAAAAGATTGCCGTGATATTGTTACGCAAATGTCTGCTGTAAGAAGTGCAATTGATCGTACGGCTGCACTGATTGTAAGTACAAACTTAGAACAGTGTATTCGAGAAGAAAAAGAAAATGGTGAAAGCTCAGAGGAAATTATACAGGAAGCAGTACAATTACTGGTTAAGAGCAGGTAACACATTGACAAACTAGCAGCAAACTACTACCATGTAGGAGGGGTTAACTTAACCCTATTTTTTATAAACGATATAATACCCGTGCGGGTATTAGTAAAATCCGAAAGAAGGTGCTGTGAAGATGACTGAAAAAAAGAAAACAACAATTGTATTATTTAGCGGGGACTATGATAAAGCAATGGCCGCTTATATTATTGCTAACGGTGCTGCTGCATATGACCATGAGGTGACTATTTTTCATACCTTTTGGGGGTTAAATGCATTACGTAAAGAAAATCAAGTTCCAGTAAAAAAAGGTTTTATGGAAATGATGTTTGGGAAAATGATGCCAAAAGGTACTGATAAAATGGGATTATCTAAAATGAACTATTTAGGGATGGGTCCCAAAATGATAAAAAGTGTTATGAAAAAGCATAATGCTATACCACTTCCTCAGTTAGTAGAAATGGCTCAAGAACAAGATGTAAAATTAATTGCCTGTACAATGACAATGGATCTACTTGGATTACAAAAAGAGGAATTATTAGATGAAATTGAGTATGGTGGTGTTGCTGCTTATATTGGTGATGCTCAGGATGGGAATGTAAATCTATTTATCTAATTTTTTTTGGGTTTATATACCTGTACCAGTATATGTGTTTTACCAACTGTGAATGAATAGGAGGAAAGTGTAATGAAGGAGATTACTACCAAGGAATTAGCTCAAAAGGTTTTGGCGGGAGAAAAACTATATATTATAGATGTCCGCGAAGATAATGAAGTAGCTCAAGGAAAAATACCTGGAGCTAATCACATTAAATTGGGTGATATTCCTGATAAATTAGGAGAATTAGATCAAAAGAGACACTATTATATGGTGTGTCGATCCGGTGGTAGAAGTGGAAAAGCAGCTACATTTTTAGAAGATAAAGGATTTGATGTTACGAATGTTGCTGGCGGCATGCTCAATTGGGAAGAAGAACTAGAAAAATAGGAGGGATTACATGAGTATACAAGCAAATGATGTCTTGGATGCAAAAGGATTGGCTTGTCCAATGCCAATTGTAAAAACAAAAAAAGCTATTAAAGAATTAGATCCAGGTCAGGTAATGGAGGTGCAGGCAACTGACAAAGGTTCGACAGCTGATTTAAAAGCATGGGCAGAAAGTACAGGTCATCAATATTTAGGCACTGTTGAAGAAGATGATATATTAAAGCACTATGTACGCAAAGCAAGTGTTGCTGAAGCTAAAGAAGAAAAGAAATATGAGAAAATAGCTGAACTATCTACCTTGCAAGCTAAATACAAAGAGGGTGCAACTATTACTGTTTTAGATGTACGTGAGCCAGCCGAATTTGCCTTTGGCCATATACCTGGGGCAGTAAATATTCCGTTTGGTGAATTGGTAGAACGCTTCGAAGAACTAGATAAGAAAAAAGAATTATATATTATTTGCCGTACCGGGAGCAGAAGTGATTTAGCTGCCCAAAAGTTAACAGAAGCAGGATTCACCAATATATGGAATGTTGTACCAGGTATGTCCAAATGGGATGGTCCATTAGCAAATGAACGTTAAGGAGGAAGTAAAATGTCAAATACAAAAGTAGCAATTATCGCAGCAAATGGGACGTTATTTGATGCATATAAAGTTTTTAATATAGCAACAGCAGCAGCTGCGTCTAATGCTGAGGTAGGGATATTCTTTACGTTTGAGGGATTGAACCTCATTCATCAAGATAAGTATAAAAATTTGCCACTTCCAGAAGGAAAAGAGGATTTTAAAACAGGCTTTGAACAAGCGAATGTTCCATCCATTAAGGAGCTTGTAGCTATTGCTCAAGAAATGGGAGTGAAAATGATAGCTTGCCAGATGACAATGGATGTTATGAAGTTAGAAAAGAAAGCCTTTGTTGAAGGTATAGAAGTTGGTGGAGCAGCTACCTTTATTGAATATGCCAAAGATGCCAATATTTCATTATCATTTTAGTTAGGAGGAAGAGTAATGGCAAAAACAATTTCAACTAAAGAATTGGCTCAGAAAATTATTAATCATACGAAAATTATTATTTTAGATGTGCGAAATACAGATGAATTTGATAATTGGAAAATAGAAGGGGGACAAGTTGAAGTTATTAATGAACCATACTTCAACTTATTAGATAGTGTTGATCCTGTGGCTAATAAGCTATCAAAAGACCAAGAAATAATTGTTGTTTGTGCTAAAGGTGGTTCATCTGAGATGGTAGCCGATCTCCTAGAGGAAGAAGGATATATTACTGTGTATAGCTTAGAAGGAGGTATGAAGGCCTGGAGCGAGCACTTAGAGCCTATTAAAATCGGTGATCTAAAAGAGGGTGGGTCATTATACCAATTCGTACGTTTAGGAAAAGGCTGTCTTTCTTACTTTGTCCAATCAAATGGAGAAGCCGCAATTATCGATACTGCACGTATGACAGATGTTTATGAGGAGTTTGCAAACGAAAAGGAAGTACGAATAAAACACTTACTTGATACTCACCTTCATGCAGATCATATTTCTGGTGGTCGAAAACTCGCTGAAAAAGTTGGAGGTACGTATTACCTTCCTCCAAAGGATGCAGAAGAGGTAACATTTGATTTTACACCTTTACAAGAAGGTAACGATATCATCGTTGGGAATACGGAGGTAAAGGTACAGCCTATCTATTCACCTGGCCATACCATTGGAAGTACGTCATTCATTATTGACGATACCTATCTATTAACTGGTGATATTCTATTTGTTCGATCAATTGGTCGTCCAGATTTAGCGGGTTTAGCGGAAGATTGGGTAGGTGATCTACGTGAAACACTTTATTCTCGCTATAAAGAGCTTTCTAATAATTTAATTGTTCTCCCAGCTCACTACTCTTTTGCTGAGGAATTAGGAGAAGGTGGAGAAGTATCAGCACGATTAGGTGATCTTTATGCAAGAAATGAAGGATTACAGGTAGAGGGTGAACAAGAGTTCCGTAAAATGGTGACGGAAAATTTACCACCACAACCAAATGATTATCAGGATATTCGGAGAACCAACATGGGTAAAATTGACCCAGATCAAGAGAAACAAAAAGAAATGGAAACTGGCCCTAACCGTTGTGCGGTTGAAGGTTAATTTTAAAGGAGGAAGTTATGATGAAATCAACAAAAGTATTAGATGCAAAAGGGTTGGCTTGTCCAATGCCAATTGTACGTACAAAGAAAGCAATGGAAGAATTGAATTCTGGAGATATACTGGAGGTTCATACAACTGATCAGGGCTCAAAGAGTGATCTTACGGCATGGGCTAAGGCAGGGGGACATGAATTGCTGAAGGATACAGAAGAGGATAATATATTAAAATTTTGGGTTAAAAAAGGATAAAGGAGGCTCACTTAGGTGAGCCCTCTCTATTTAGGGGGATTTAGATATGGAATATAGTCTATTGTTTATCGTTACCATTTTCTTAATCGGATTTATTGGGTCATTTATTTCTGGTATGGTTGGTATTGGTGGATCTATTATAAAGTATCCAATGCTTTTATATATACCATCATTGGTCGGATTAACGGCGTTTACTGCCCACGAAGTATCAGGAATAAGTGCGGTACAAGTATTATTTGCCACTATAGGTGGTGTTTGGGCCTATCATAAAGGTGGGTATTTAAATGTAACCTTAATCATCTATATGGGTATTAGCATCTTACTTGGTAGTTTTATTGGTGGCTATGGATCGCAATTTATGAGTAATGGCGGAGTAAACCTTGTTTACGGTATTCTTGCTACCATAGCAGCTGTCATGATGTTCGTACCTAAAAAGGGAATTGATGATATTCCGATGGATCAAGTGAAATTTAATAAATGGCTTGCAGCATTTCTCGCCTTTTTAGTAGGTATCGGTGCTGGTATCGTTGGTGCTGCTGGAGCATTTATCTTGGTCCCGATTATGCTACTTGTATTAAAGATACCGACAAGAATGACAATTGCTACTTCCTTAGCTATCACCTTCATTTCTTCTATTGGTGCAACGACAGGAAAGTTGTTGACAGGACAAGTTTTATTCATTCCAGCAATTCTTATGATTGTGGCAAGCTTGATTGCTTCACCATTGGGAGCTAATTTTGGGAAAAAGGTAAATACAAAGCTTTTACAGTGGATATTAGCAATTCTTATCTTAGGAACAGCCATTAAAATTTGGTTGGATATTCTCGGATCATAAATTAGTTTACGCGATACGTTATTGAATCGATATAATTACTGATTTATCCCACATATAATTGGCAGTATAGACCCATTTCCAGCAAAAAAGTGAAACCAATATGGATAAGTGGGAGATAAACAAAATCTCCCAACTGATTGAAGTCTCACTTTATTTGGTTAGTCTTTCAATTTGATGAGAAGTCTGCTCTCCTAATTCCGATGCAGCATTATATAAATATTTTAAAACAATGCTACGTATTTCAGGAGAAATTCCAGTGAGATCCCTAGCGAGATTAGTTACTAAATGTTTTTGTTGTTGCACTGGGAGAGAGTTATAATACGCTCCAGCCTGTGCAAAGTCATCTTGCTTGGGGGTTCCCGACCTGGCAAGCCTACCTTCCACATACCTGTCACTGCCACTCGTAACAAGGTCGCCTGGCCACCAATTTTCTTGATGGTTGATCGGAATTTTACGGAAATCGGGTCCGATTCGTCTGCGCTGTGAATCCCAGTAAATATTGGCTCGACCCTGTAGCATTTTATCGTCCGATAACTCCGCACCTTCTAAAAGGTTAGAAGGTGAAAAAGCGATCTTTTCCACTTGCTCCATATAGTTATCAGGATTTCGATTTAATACCATTTTTCCAACAGGCAACATTGGATATTGCTGCTCATCCCAGACCTTTGTATCATCTAACGGATCGAAGGGAAGCTTATCTGTATCAGCAGGGTCCATTAGCTGCACGTATAGACCATATTCTACAGTCTTTCCAGCAGCGATTGTATCATATAAATCTTGACCAGCGATATCCGGGTTTTCACCCGCAAGCTTTGTTGCTTCACAGCTATCTATATATTCTACTCCCTCAAAAGGAATCCAATGGTATTTTATGTAATGTCTTACTCCTTTAGCGTTTTTCCACACATAAGTGTTCACACTATGTCCCGGTAGATGGCGAAGACTTTTTACCGTTCCTGCGTCAGAATAAATTCTAACAACAAAATGGGTGGACTCAGGTGCTCGAGCTACAAAGCTCCAGAATCTTTCAGGATCAAGTAGATTATTTTTGGGCGATGGCAAAAAAGCTTTGATGGATTCTGGAAAACGAATCGCATCCCGGACAGAGAAGACCGGAATATGATTACAAATTAAATCAAAAATGCCGTTCGTTGTATAGAATTTCGTAGAAAATCCGCGAACGTTTCGGGATGTATCTGGTGTGCCTTTTGTGCTTACAGCAAGCGAAAACCTTACTGCAACGGGAACTTTATGACCAGGGGATTGTAAAAAGGAGAGTTTTGTATACTCAGACATTGCATTTATTGTCTCAAAATAGCCAAATGCTCCGAAGCCTTTTACATGTACTGGTCGCTCTATCATTTTTTCATGTACAAATGATTCAAGGGTTTCATGAACAATATTATCTTGTTCTAGAACAGGACCTCTTTTACCAACAGTCTGTGAGTGTAGCTTTGCAGGTAAATCCTCTGCCCACTTTTGAGCTTTGTGAGATGTTTTAGAATGTTTATCCTGCTGATTCGATTTCTGTTTATGGACAGGTGATTGATTCGAATTAGACTTATTTAGAGAATTATTATGTTCTTGATTAAACCAACCATTATTACGATCCATTGTCGTACCTCCCGTGTTTGCATGTTCATTCTCGATGTTACATTATTATGTATGTAGATTTTTAGATAATTATGATTTCATTCCCTAGGAATAAAAAAATCTCGGACAACATAAATCCATAAGCTTAAAACAGCTTACTTGAATAACCAGAATGAAAAGGAGTAAGCTATTCACGTAGTAATTTTAAAAATATATGTTGTTAATTAAACGTATGCTATAAGAGGAATTGTAATAATATTTGTTTATGTTGCTGTTGAGAAAGGGGAGTTGAATGTGATGGATTACTTTTTATCGTTACATCCAGTAGTACAAGCTACAATTGCGACATTATTTACTTGGGGAATGACAGCACTTGGTGCGGCGCTAGTCTTCACTACAAAGAACTTTAATCAACGACTGATGGATGCTATGCTCGGATTTGCAGGAGGAGTAATGATAGCGGCTAGTTTTTGGTCCCTTCTTTCGCCTGCATTGGATATGGCAGAAGCTAGCGGAACAATTGCATGGATTCCAGCAGCTGTTGGATTTATGCTAGGAGGGCTATTTCTTTGGAGCATTGATAAAGTACTGCCACATTTACATCCAACCTCTCCAATGAAGGATGCGGAAGGCATACATCCCACTAGAAAAAAGCGAAGTACGCTTTTAGTTTTGGCAATTACGTTGCATAATATTCCAGAAGGCTTAGCAGTAGGGGTTGCATTTGGGGCAATTGCAGCAGATTTATCAACATCGACTATCACAGGTGCAATTGCTCTAGCAATAGGTATTGGTATTCAAAACTTCCCGGAAGGTTTAGCTGTTTCTATGCCACTTCGCAGAGAAGGTATGTCAAGAAGGAAGAGCTTTATGTACGGGCAATTTTCAGGTATGGTGGAACCGATTGCAGGAATAATTGGTGCAGTTGCTGTTACCTTTATTCAACCATTGTTACCATATGCTCTGAGCTTTGCAGCCGGGGCAATGATATTTGTGGTAGCAGAAGAAGTAATTCCTGGTTCGCAGGAGGAAGGGAACAAAGACCTTGCTTCCATGAGTTTAATGATTGGTTTTACTATAATGATGATTTTAGATGTGGCCCTTGGTTAATTCCAAATCAAAACCACCAGAGTAGTTAGAACTGGTGGTTTGCTCTGTGGCTGAAAGCCTCTATTATCGGCGCCTCAGCCTTAACTAAATGGCTAGCAGGTTCTTTTTTTAGCCATACTATATCTACCATATTTGCCTTGTTTGTGCATGTCCACTAATCCTTTATGTGAACCACAACTGGTACCCATTTACGTATACTATTAATCAACCATATATTTGCGCAATTTTTAATTTCTTCTATTCTAATTTTTCGTTCTGAAATAATGTTATCATCTAAAAGTTTTTGACGAAATGTCCCCGGTAATAAGCCACATTCAAGGGGGGGTGTATAAAGACCACCATTTATTTCAACAACTAAATTTCCGATTGTAAATTCAGTTAACTCGCGCTGTTCATTCCACAAAAGCACATCAAAAGCTTCAGGGAATTCATTAAGGAAAACCTGATATATGGATCGATGGGTTGTCTTATGATAATAAAAGACATCCTTCTTGTTAATTGGGTATTTCGCAAGCTCCACCTTAGCAGGAGAAGCAGGCAACGTCGTTACATCCTTCTCAGCAGATATGGTTATATCTCCTAGGTTAGAAATAACCAATCGTACTCTAAAGGAACCGATACTATGTTGATTGGCGGTTTCTACCAGTAGTTTATAAAGCTTGTCCCGATGAAGTGGTATTGAAAAGTATGCTGCAGATTTTTCTAATCTGTTCATATGGTAATCGATTAGATAATATTCACTATCTATAAGGGAAATAGTTTCTAAAAGTTCCACTGATGATTGAGCCTTACTAAGAAATAATGCTTTCGTTAAAATCTCGGTATATTCTTCATCATCAGTCGAATCCCAAGTAATACCACCGCCTACCCCGTATAGTGCATTACCGGTTGTATTATTTACTAGGACAGTACGTATCGGTACATTAAAAATTGCCTCTTTTTCCGGGGTAATATAACCTACTGTTCCACAGTATACCTCTCTTGCCGAATCTTCTAGCTGATTAATTATTTTCATCGTGTTAATCTTAGGTGCTCCAGTAATCGAGCCGCAAGGGAATAATGCTCTAAAAATGGTAGTAATATCACTATCAACTTCAGCTTCTACGGTAGATGTCATCTGAAAAACGGTTGGATAACGTTCAATTGCAAAAAGCTTCGGAACCTTAACAGTACCAGGTTTTGCAATTAACCCTAAATCATTTCGTAATAAATCTACGATCATTACATTCTCTGCTCTGTTTTTATCAGAATGGTAAAGCCAATCTGCAAGTTGCTTATCCTCCTGCTGTGAATTGCCTCGTTTAACGGTACCTTTCATTGGTTTTGTCGTTATCTTGCCATCCCTTAAATGGAAAAATAATTCAGGGGATGCAGACAGAATCGAATGGTCTCCAATGTCCAGATAGGCTGCATAATTAGCTGATTGCGCTTGTGCCAATTGTTGAAAATAACTTCGAGTATCACCGTTAAATTGGCTCTGTAGCCGGACTGTGTAATTAACCTGATAGGTGTCTCCGTTCTCGATATGTTGCTTTATCATTTTCAAATTTTGTTGATAATCTTCAAGGGAAGTTGTAGGTTTCCACTCTGTTAAATGAAAGGCTTTAGTATCAGCCATTATTTCATCTGATGGCTGAGCGAAAATACCGAACCACAATAGTGGCAAGGTACTACAGTTGTTTACTTGCTGAGCCGGATCAAAGGCAGGCGCTGCTTCATATGCAAGGTATCCAGCTGCATAGTAACCAGCTTCGATATACTGTTGAATAGATTGCATACAAGGTATTACTTCTTCTAACTTTGTAGTGGTTATAATAGTAATGGGATCTTTAAAGGTCATGGGCTGTTTATTACCTAAATGATTGGCAAAGTCAAAGAATAGGAGTGGTTTTTTTGGCGAATGCATCTATTTGTCCAACCTTTCGTGTGAAAAAGTTCTCTAATAACTGTAGCCCTTGTTCGGATAGTATTGCTTCAGGATGAGCTTGAATTCCTTCTATTGGATAAGTTTTATGGCGAATTGCCATAATCTCACCTGTAACTGATTTTGCGCTTATTTCAAAGCAAGAAGGTAGGGTAGCCTCCTGAACAATAAGTGAATGATACCTTGTGACAGCTAACGGATTTTTAAGCTTTTTGAATATACCTTTATGATCATGGGTAATCATTGAAACCTTACCATGCATTGGTTGTTTGGCTTTTACAATACTAGCACCAAAGGCTTGAGCAATCGTTTGATGCCCTAAACAAATTCCAATTATTGGATATAGCGTATACAGTTTTCTTACAATCTCTAGACATATACCTGCAGAAGCCGGGTTTCCAGGTCCAGGAGAGAGCAATATGCTAGATGGGTTTAATCGTTTAATGTCTGCTATTGAGATTTCATCATTGCGAGCGACATATACTTGCTGGTTTAGCTGCTTCATATATTGTACAAGATTAAATGTGAATGAATCATAATTATCGATGACTAATATCATGTAGTTACCTACTCTCTTATAAACACTTCATGCGTTATTATAGCAAATGTAGGTTAATAAGCATATGTATCCACTTCAATTAATGCTTGTTTTAAATCCTCTATTAATTCATTTGGTTGTTCAATTCCAACTGAAAACCGTAGCAGTTGGTCGTCAACACCACGCTTTATTCTTTCATCTCTAGGTATGTCAGCGTGAGTTTGTGTTGCTGGATAAGTAATAAAACTTTCCACCCCTCCTAAACTTTCAGCAAAAATGATAAGCTTCAAACTTTGA
Source organism: Virgibacillus sp. M23 (assembly GCF_034190895.1). Lineage (NCBI taxonomy): Bacteria > Bacillati > Bacillota > Bacilli > Caryophanales > Bacillaceae > Virgibacillus > Virgibacillus sp. M23. The sequence continues at coordinate 97,414 of NZ_JAWDHA010000004.1, forward strand.
AGGAAAGGATCTATCCATTTACTTTTTCGTAAGCGAAAAGATAACATACCACCTCTTCCTGGATATAGAACATTATCAACCATTGGATGCTCTTGCAAAAAGGATACGATAAGCTTTGCATTGGCTTCATGTTTTTCCACCCGAAGCGCAAGTGTTTTTAATCCTCGAATTAATAGCCAAGAGTCAAAAGGTGATAGCACAGCACCTGAAGCATTGTGGTAATTGGCTAATTTTTCAGACAAGGATTTACCTTTTGCCACTACTAATCCAGCGAGTACATCGTTATGACCACCAATGTATTTCGTGCCACTATGAATGACGATATCAGCCCCTGACTCAATTGGCCGTTGAAGTAGCGGGGTCAGAAAAGTATTGTCAACAATTAATAGTACATTATATTGGTGCGCTAATTCCGCAACTTTTACAATATCTATCTCTTGCATTAGGGGATTTGTAGGTGTTTCAATAAAGATTGCTCTTGTTTTCGAGGATATCAGTCGCCGCGTTTCTCCGTCATTCTTGAAATCTGTATATGTTGTCTGAATTTGATATGCAGCGGCGTAATGCTCTAATAATCGGTACGTTCCTCCGTATACATCACTCGTTACAATGAGTTCATCCCCAGCATTAAAAAGAGAGAATACTAATTGAATGGCTGCCATTCCAGAACTGCAAGCATACCCACTGTCAGCGGATTCCAATTTAGCGATTCCTTCCTCTAGTAAGGTTCTTGTAGGATTTTTCGTTCTTGAGTAATCATAGCCTGATGATTGTCCCAGTCCGTGGTGCTGGTAGGCAGTTGACAAATAAATAGGTGCGCTAACTGCTCCAGTAGCTTTATCACTCTTATTTCCTAATTGTACTAATTCTGTTTCAATGCTTCTTCGTGACATAATATCCATCCCTTCATTCGATGAAAAAAGCCTCTTCTAATTAAATAAGAAGAGGCTTACATCATTCGGTTACTCTTCCTATCTGCATGCTTTCGAGCATCTGGAATTGGCACAGTTCTCTTTATAAGTCTGTTGCCGAGGCTTCAAAGGGCCAGTCCCTCCACCTCTCTGGATAAGAAAATAGTTTATGTAATTTTTAAAATAGATTACAGTTGTTTTTGCTATTTGTCAAGGGAAACTTAGGGATTTACTCCAATGTACAGTTTACAGCATTTAGATAACATGGTTTCATCTGAAGATAAGTGGAAAATAAAAGCAGATACGAAATATCGCAAGAAATAAATTAGTTAAAACATTCTAAAAATTAGTTGACTAATTTTTCTCGCTAATCTATACTATTAATAACTTCACAGGAGAAACTATTTGGTTAAATACTGGAAAAATATAATAAATAGTAAAAAATCAATGGAAAAAGCCATTTAATTCTGGTTATTAATTACATGATGTTAATAGGTGATCAAATGAAAATTAAGAATCAAGATTTTTTAAAAAAAGAAAATAGAAGTTTAGTCTTAGAAATAATTCTTAATCAAGGTCCGATCTCACGTGCCGAAATTGCCAAACAAACGTCGATGAGTCCTACTTCTGCTTCTCGAATTGTTGCATCATTACAAGAAAATAAGCTAATAAGAGAGATGAATATGTCTAGCGAAGGAATTGGCAGGAAGGCCACTTATTTTATTCCAAATGAACATTCTGTATTCTCAATTGGTGTTGAAATTGACCAGAAAGTTATTCGGATCGGTTTAATGAATTTTATAGGAAAGTTAACCATTCTGAAGTACTTTGACTATCAATCAATAGATCCAGTGGCAACAGTTCAATTTATAGCAGACCATATATTACAAATGATTGACGACGAAAATCTTACATCGGATCAAATTGCTGGAGTTTGTATTGGCTTACCAGGACTTATTGAGAATGACAAAGGTGAGGTGAAATTATCTGCGCAATTTGATTGGAAAAATATCCCTTTACAAGAGATGGTTGAAGAGAAAGTAGGCTTTACCGTATTCGTGGACAATGAATTAAAATTGAAAGCGCTTGCTGAGTATATTAGTGATCCTGAACCAAAAAAAGCGTATATGGCAATGATTGGTTTTGGTAGTGGGGTAGGTTCTGCGTTAATAAAGAAAGGAGAAATCTATCGAGGTGAAGGAAACTTCTCAGGAGAAATCGGACATACTATCGTTGATCCTTATGGAATTTATTGTCCATGTGGGAATTTTGGCTGTCTCCAAACGTATATTGCTGAAAAGTTTTTGTTAGATGAAGCATCTAAAACAAAAGAGATTGAAAATATTCAGGCCTTAATCATTGAATATGAAAATGGAGAAAAGTGGGCAAGAAATATAGTTGATAAAGCAATTACCTATGCAGCAATTACGATTAATAATGTTGTTTGCGTATACAATCCAGATTCCGTCGTTCTTGCTGGTAGTTTAATTGAAAGGTTTCCGCAAATTAAAGATCAAATTATTGAAAAGTGTGAGAATCAGATGTGGGCACCTGTCATGAAGACATTTCAATTACGCACTACAAAAACGGGAGAAGATGGCGTTGTGATAGGAGCTGCCATGATTGTACTACAGCATTTTATAAAAAATATTCATGAAAAGAGTGGGGTTTAACCTATGATATCAACACCTATTATTGCTGAAGAATATAGAGGAGGAACATTAGAAAATGTTCATCAGGGATTGATTTGTGTTTTAAATGAAAAGAAGGAAATACTTTATGAATACGGTGATGTAAAGCAGTCCGTTTTTTATCGGTCAGCGATGAAACCATTACAAGCAATTCCCTTATTCACCACAGATATTATGGAAAAGTATGATTTAACAACCGAAGAAGCAGCTTTATTTACGGCATCTCAAAGAGGTGAATCCTATCATCAAGAGGCTTTAGAACGTTTAATGAATAAACTGCAATTGTCAGAAGACATGCTGGTCTGCCAACAGAGCTATCCCTTAAATGAACAACCAAAGATTTCCTATATCTGGGAGCATTTACCTAAACGTAAACTTTTGCATAATTGTTCCGGTAAGCATTTGGGGTTTCTTGCTTATTCCAGAGAGAAAAACTATGATCTATCAAACTATGAATGGTTGGGTCATCCGCTTCAACAAGAAGTTTTAAACTATGTAGCAGATTTGTCGGAAACCCCGAAGAAAGAAATGAAAACCGCAATTGATGGTTGTGGAGTTCCTGTTCATAGCGTTCCGCTAAAAAACATGGCTATTTCATTCTTAAAGTTCATTCAGCCTTCGATGATACATGATAGTCGGGTTGCAACGGCTGTAAAAAGAATAGGAGAAGTTATGAACAAACACCCTAGAATTGTCGCTTCACATAACTTTATTTGTACAGCTCTGCTTGAGGATGAAAATATTATTGCAAAAGGAGGAGCTCAAGGAGTCTATTGCTTGGCGTTAAAGAGAGAAAAAATAAGCATTTCCTTAAAGGTGTTAACTGGTTCTGAATTAATTTGGCCACTATTAGTAGCTAAGCTACTACAAAAGTTAAATTATCATAATAAAGAAACGATTGATCGTTTGCTTAATATTCGATCAAACGAAATCTTCAATGATAATGGGAAAGTGGTTGGAGAAACAAAAATTCGATTATAAGAGGGGGAGCAATCGATGACAAATAAATGGATACGTCTAATGATATTACTAGGAATAATAGTAGTTGTATCAGCGTGTTCTTCAGATGCAAATAGTGATAATGATCAAGGAAATAAAGGTGAAGGTGATAAGGAATTAACCATTGCAATTGATCAAAATTTTGTTACATTGGATCCGCAAAATGCTGGAGATACCGTTTCAATTTTTGGTACAAGAGCAATGTATGAAGGGCTAGTAGGTTTTAATGAACATATGGAGATTGAACCTGTTCTAGCTGAAGATTATCAAGTGAGTGATGATGCTTTAACCTATACATTTCAGTTAAGAAAAGACGTGACATTTCATGATGGAGAACCTTTTAATGCTGACGCAGTAAAAGCTAATTATGAGCGTATTATAGATGAGGATAATGATTTACGTGCTAAAAGAAACCTTCAGTATGTGGAAAAACTTGAAGTTATAAATGAGTATGAAGTTGCGTTTATATTAAATCAACCATTCAGTGCCATGTTAAATAAATTTGCAATGGTGCCTTTTATAAGTCCAAAAGCACTTGAGGATGATGAAAAAGACATCGCGTTACATCCTGTTGGGACAGGGCCCTTTAAATTTATTGAATGGAATCAAGGAGACTCACTTGTTTTAGAAAAATATAATGATTATTGGAATGCTGCCAATTCCGATGCAGAGAAGGTTACATTTAAGCCGGTCCCGGAAAACGGCTCTAGAGCTGCTATGTTAAAAACAGGAGAGGCGGATTTTGTTTATCCTGTTCCTCAACAAGATATAAAAGAATTAGAATCGAATAGCGACGTTGTGATTGAAAAAACACCATCTACAATAGCCAGATACGTTTCTATTAATACATTTAAGGAACCATTTAATAATGAAAAAGTGCGAAAAGCAATGAATTATGCAGTGAATAAGGATGCATATATAAAAGTAGTAAAGAATGGGTATGGCAATATATTAGACTCAACCATGTCAACGGAAACACAATACTATACAAAGCAAGAACCATATGAATTCAATTTAGAAAAAGCGAAGGACTTATTGACTGAAGCAGGCTATGAGAATGGGTTTGAGGCAGAGATCTGGGGGAATACAAGCTCAGAAACACTTCAAGGCATGGAATTTATTAAACAACAGCTGGCCGAGATTGGCATTGATGTAACGATTAAGTCAATGGAAGAGGGGACGCTATCTGATGAAATATACACGCCAGAAACACCAAAGGATGCAAAGGTACAAATGTGGTATGTAAGCTGGTCTCCTTCATCTGGAGATGCTGATGGAGCAACTCGCTCGTTGTTTAGTAGTGAATACTTCCCACCAAATGGCGCAAATACAGCATATTACAACAACAGCGATGTAAATACATGGATTCATGTAGCAAATGAAACTTCCAATATTGATGAACAGGAGGAAATTTATGCCAATATTCAAAGTACTGTTTATCGTGAAGCACCTTGGATCTTTTTAGCAACAGATACGATTCTATCAGGTCACCGTAAAAACCTTGAAGGTGTTTATGTTTTACCTGACGGTTCTGTGAGCATTAAAAACGCGCAATTCAAATAAATAGGCTGCGGGAGCTGGTTGTTATCAGCTCCCTTTATTGGAGGTGTTAAAGCATATGTGGCAATACATAATTAAACGAGTGCTTGGACTAATACCACTTGTCCTTGTCGTCTCATTTGTTATCTTTATGTTTATTCATTTAATACCTGGTGATCCAGCTCGATTAATTGCTGGTAAAGAAGCAACATATGAAGAGGTACAGCAGATTCGTGAAAGTTTGGGCTTAGAAAAACCTCTATTCGTTCAATATTTTGATTATCTTAAAAGTCTTTTATCTGGTGATTTAGGTTATTCAATCCAGTCTGGTGCTCCAGTCAGTGAATTAATAGGAGAAAGAATTATGCCTACGCTTGGTTTGACCTTTCTGAGTATTGGATGGGCACTTGTCGTCGGAATTTTATTAGGGATTATTTCTGCTGTTTTTCGAAATAAGTGGCCGGATTATTTAGGGATGCTTACAGCAGTATCTGGTATTTCCCTTCCTAACTTTTGGGTGGGGCTAGTTCTTATTCAACTATTCTCTGTACAATTGGGGCTGCTTCCGACAGGGGGGGCTGATGGCTGGCAAAGTTATCTCATGCCATCGTTTGCGTTAGGTGCAGGAATTATGGCTATGATTGCTAGATTTACGCGGTCTTCATTGGTAAATACCTTGAAACAAGATTATATCCGAACAGGTAGAGCAAAAGGGCTAGGCGGTAATGCAATTATATTTGGGCATGCGTTAAAAAATTCTCTGATTCCTGTGGTAACAATTGCTGGTCTACAGTTTGGATTTTTATTAGGCGGTTCAGTAGTAGTAGAAACCGTTTTTAGTTTTCCTGGACTAGGTAGATTACTAATCGATTCCATCCAAATACGAGATTACCCAGTAGTACAAGCGGAAATTTTACTTTTTTCCTTACAGTTTATTTTGGTGAATCTGCTTGTTGATATCATTTATAGCTTTTTGAATCCGAAAATTCGATATGAGTAAGTGATTGGAGGGATATGGTACGTATGATACAAACAGAAGCTATAACACAGGAACAGTTAGATAAGCAAAGGCAAGGACGTCTATACAGCTTTTGGAAAGAATTTCGTAAAAAGAAGCCAGCGCTGTTTTCCCTATTTTTTATTGGATTTTTAGTTATTGTTATGATAATTGGTCCCTATGTTGTCCCCTATGATCCTGCTGCTCCAGATTATAATAAATTACTAGAATCACCATCATTACAGCATCTATTTGGAACGGATGCATTTGGGAGAGATATCTTAAGCAGACTTGCGGTAGGAGCAAGAATTTCGTTAACAGTAAGTATTTCTGCAGTTTTATTAGGAGCCATAGTAGGGACAGTGCTTGGCTTAATAAGTGGTTATTTTGGTAAATGGATGGATCGTTTAATTATGCGAATATGTGATGTATTATTTGCTTTTCCAGATCTGATTTTGGCAATTGGGATTGTAGCCATTTTAGGACCAGGTTTAAAAAATGTTGTTATAGCCGTGTCCTTTTTTAGTATCCCATCGTTTGCTCGAATCGTAAGAAGTGCAACGTTGGAGTCGAAGGAAATGCTGTTTGTAGAAGCTACAAGATCTATTGGAGCCAGCAATCGCCGTATTATATGGAAGCATATTTTTCCGGAAACTATTCCAACAATTATTGTTTATTTCACGATGAAGGTAGGTACCGCTATTCTAGCAGCAGCTAGCTTAAGTTTTCTAGGACTGGGTGCAGAGCCATCATCACCTGATTGGGGTGCAATGCTGAGTAAATCTCGAGATTATATTGATTCAGCATTTCATTTAGTCTTCTTTCCTGGGTTGATTATTTTTCTTACCGTACTTGCATTCAACGTATTGGGTGACGGACTTCGTGATGTATTGGATCCAAAGACAAAGGATTAATGAAAGGAGGGGTATAATGGAACGCCTACTTCAAGTGAATAATTTACAAACAGCTTTTCAAAATGAAGGCAGGCTGCAAACTGTTGTTCATGGAATTAGTTTTCATGTGAATAAAGGTGAAATAGTTGGAATAGTGGGAGAATCAGGGTGCGGAAAGAGCGTTACATCCTTATCCATTATGCGACTATTACATGATACGCCAGGTGAAATAATTAACGGAGAAATTATATATAAAGGGGAAAATTTGACGCAATTGCCGGAAAAGCAAATGAAAAAGTATCGTGGAAAGGAGTTATCCATGATTTTTCAGGAACCGATGACTTCGTTAAATCCGGTATTGAAAATTGGTAAACAATTAAGAGAATCTATTCAATTACATCTAAAGCTATCAAAGCAACAAGCACATGAACATGCAATAAATATATTAAAATCTGTCGGCATACCGCGTGCAAGTGACCTGATGACTGAGTATCCGCATCAATTGTCTGGAGGCATGAGGCAGCGCGTGATGATTGCGATGGCCATCTCATGTGAACCGTCCTTACTGATAGCAGATGAACCAACAACGGCATTAGACGTAACCATTCAGGCTCAAATATTGAATCTAATGAAAGATATTCAGCAAAAAAGCGATATGGGGATACTAATGATTACACATGATTTGGGGGTTGTCGCGGAAGTATGTGATCGAGTGATTGTCATGTATGCTGGAAGAGTTGTAGAGGATTCGACAGTTGAGGCGTTATTTGCTAGCCCCAAGCATCCTTATACAAAGGGATTAATCGACTCTGTTCCTAAAATTGGCAGTGGAAATCAACGCTTGTATTCTATTCCAGGTACGGTACCTAATCCAAAAAATATGCCAATAGGCTGCAAATTTGCTGCAAGGTGTAATGATGTTATGGACATTTGTACAAGGGAGGAACCAAATTTATTAGAGGAAAAAGGACATTCTTGTCGATGCTGGCTCTATCATGACCAGCAGAAAGAGGTGAACATATAATGAATAACGAGATTTTATTAAATGTAAAGCATGTTAAGAAATACTTTCCTCTTTCTAAGAAATGGTTTGTTGAAAAAAAGTATGTCAAGGCAGTAGATGATGTATCGTTTTTTATTAAAAAGGGGGAAACATTTGGGTTGGTAGGTGAATCTGGTTGTGGTAAATCTACGACTGGCCGACTTATTAATGGATTGATAAAAGCTGATACCGGAGAAATAAATTTTCAGGGAACGAACGTAGCAAATATATCGGAAAAATTATGGAAGCGATATCGAAAACCGATGCAAATGGTCTTTCAGGATCCGTACGCTTCCCTTAGTCCAAGAATGAAGGTTAAAGATATATTAATGGAACCTTTAACGATTCATTATCCAAAAATGTCAAAGCAAGAAAAAGAAATACTAGTAAAAGATTTACTTGAAAAGTGTGGAATTAGTGAATTTCATTTGTCAAAATATCCACATGAATTCAGTGGCGGGCAACGTCAAAGAATAGGCATAGCTCGTTCTCTCATTCTGAAACCAGAGCTAATTATTGCGGATGAGCCTGTGTCAGCACTAGATGTCTCCATTCAATCGCAAATTCTTAATCTGATGAAAGATCTACAGGAGGAGTTTGGGCTTACGTATTTATTTATCTCACACGATTTAGGTGTTGTAGAGCATATCAGCGATCGAGTTGGTGTTATGTATTTAGGAAGCTTAGTAGAGATTGCCACGAAGAAGCAAATATTTGCAGACCCCAAGCATCCCTATACCCAAGCATTATTGTCATCCATACCAAAGCCAGATCCAAAAGAAAAAAGGGAACCTATCATGTTGGAGGGAGAAATTCCAAGCGCCTCCAATCCTCCAGTAGGCTGCAAATTTCATACAAGATGTCCGTTGGCGATGGATATTTGTAAACAAAAAGTGCCTGAATTAAAACAAATTGAACAAGAGCAGCAAGTTGCTTGTCATCTATTTGATTAAACGGAATGGAGCAGGAAAATGGAAGGTAAATTTATTGTGGAGTAAAAGGAGTTTTTGTGTTGAATATAAATGTTGTTATGATCGAAAATCTGGATGAAAAAGCCCCATTCATTATTCAAAAACAAATGATTTTTTATGGACGAACGCATTTAATTCAAGTGAATAATACGTTTTATTTAACTGTAGGTATGAACAAGACGGAGAAAACTATGGAAGACATCCGTTTTTTAGGGGGAGAAACTAGAAAGGCAATTGACACCTATGATATTACAAGTGTATCCATAAACTTTGATAGGCTGTTTAAGCATTATACCTCATATTCGAATAAAGACATTGTCGTCTCATTTATGGAGGGGTGGTATTTAGCTGGGTATTCGTTCCTCACCTATCAAATGCGTGAACCAGAGCACGAAGTCTCTCTGCAACTGGGAACACAAGCTTACGAGTATTACGCTGAAGTTGCAAGAGTACGTGCCAATGCCGTCTGTATTGCTAGAGATTTATGTAATGAACCTGCGAATAAATTAACCCCAAATACATATGTTAAGAAAATTAGATCGATCTTTCATGATTCACCCGTCCATGTGGAAATATTAGAATCAGAAGAGGATTTATTAAAGCATGGATTAGAGGCAACTGCAATAGTAGGTAAAGGAAGTTCTCGTTCGCCGAAGTTTGCTGTTCTCACTTTAAAGAATAGTAACGTATCACATATAGGGTTAGTTGGAAAGGGAGTTACTTTTGATTCTGGGGGAACAAATAGTAAGATTGCAAGTGATATTGGGGAAATGAAAATGGATATGGGGGGGGCAGCTGCTGTCATTGGAGCAATGAAACTATTAGCTGATATGGAGAGCCCTGTTCATGTAACTGCTGCAGTACCGATCGTGGAAAATGTTTGTGGTAAAGATGCTTTTTTACCTTCTGATGTGATAAAGTACAGAAATGGGCTTACTGTTGAAGTAGGAAATACAGATGCAGAAGGAAGACTAATAGTAGCAGATGGAATCTTATATGTTCAAGACTTAGGTGCAGATACAATCATTGATATTGCTACACTTACTGGTACCATCGGCCAAGCGCTTGGGCTAAAGGTAGCAGGTATATTTAGTAATCGAGAAAATGAGCTTTGGAAGTATAAAGAATTAGGTGACAAAACTGGTGATCACGTGTGGCCAATGCCGGTTATTAATGATTATCAGTATTATTTACAAAGCAATACTGCTGATTTTTCGAATATGAGCACTTCGAAATTCGGCGGTGCGATTACTGCAGCGTTGTACCTGAACAACTTTATTCAAGAGGAGAAAAAATGGATTCATATAGATATGGCAAATACAGTTAGACCATGGAGAGAAATAGGTTATTATGTTTCTGGAGCATCTGGCTTTGGCGTACGCCTGTTAACAGAATTAATTCTAGAAGAGGTTGGTAATAAGACATGAAACTTGAAGTAATAGTAAATAACGGTATAGAAGCAATCCAAGCAGAAGCATTAGGTGCTGATCGATTAGAGTTAGTATCAGCTATAAATGAAGGAGGACTGACTCCCAGCTACGGTACGATCAAACAGGTGTTAAACAGTGTATCCATCCCTGTCCAAGTAATGATACGTCCGCATAGCTATCATTTTTGTTATTCAAACAATGATATGGAAATAATTTGTGCTGATATTGAACAATTACTGGATTTAGGAGGAAATAGAATAGTGTTCGGTGCGTTAACGGAAGATAACAAAGTGGATACGACTATACTTGAGAAAGTAATTACCATTGATTCTAGTTTGGATATTACATTTCATAGAGCCTTTGATGAAACAGCTTCGTTAACCGATGCATACCGCACGCTGAACAATTATAAGAATGTGAAAAGGGTATTAACGTCAGGTGGAGCAGCTAATTGCGATAACGGTAAAGAAATGCTAAAAAAATTGGTTGAAATGGAAGCAGATTTGAATGGACCAAAAATTATGCCTGGTTCAGGTTTAACGCCATATAATATCAAAGAGATACATGATGCCGTACAGGCTGATAATTATCATTTTGGTAAAGCTGTAAGAATAGACAATGATTTTAAGTATGGATTTGATAAAGCAAGTATGGAGCAAATAAAACAAATAGTAAAAGGGTAGGGAGGAAAATGAATGACATCTACGTTGGATTGGCCAGACAGATACGGGGATCCATCATGGTTTCTTCAGGATCGTTTTGGTATGTTTATACATTGGGGATTATATGCACTAAAAGCAAAAGACGAATGGGTAATGACACAAGATAAAATAGCAAAAAAAGAATATGAAAAGCTTGCAAATCAATTTAATCCAGATTTAGCGGATCCATATGAGTGGGTTGCTCAGGCAAAACAAAGTGGGATGAAGTACATTGTATTAACAACGAAGCATCACGATGGCTTTTGTTTATGGGATAGCGCGTATACAGATTATAAAATTACGAATACAGCCTATGGGAAAGATATCGTAGCTGAATTTGTAGCGGCATGTCGTAACGAAAATATAAAAATTGGTTTTTATCATTCACTTATTGATTGGCATCATGAACATTATACAATTGATGGACTACATCCACAACGTGATGATGAGGCTGAGCGATCGAGAGAAAGAGATATGGTTGTATATCAAACGTATTTATATAATCAAATAGAAGAGCTTGTTACTAAGTATGGTAGAATTGATTATTTTTGGTTTGATTTTTCCTACGATGATCGAGATTGGGGTTGGTCAAAGGGCAAAGGACCAGCTGATTGGCAAGCTGAAAAATTGGAGAATATGATTCTTAACTATCAGCCTCATATTCTATTTAATAATCGATTAGGGCTAGATCGAGGAGTGTATACACCAGAGCAATATCAACCAACAGAACCATTATATACAGATAATGGGAAGAAACGTATTTGGGAAGCATGTCAAACGTTAAATGGCACCTGGTGTTACAATCCAACTAATTTACATTATAAATCCGCAGAAATGCTCATAAAGCTTTTGATCGATACCGTCTCGAAGGATGGTAATTTACTGTTAAATTTTGGACCTACAGCAAGGGGGAATTTTGACTCAGCCTCCACGGATATTTTGAATGCGTTGCAAACATGGATGAATGATCATCACGATGCTATTTATGGTACAGGTGCAAGCTATATGGAATGTCCGCAGGATTGTAGACTTACTCAAAAGGGGAATCGTTTGTTTATTCATATATTCTCGTGGCCGTTTCGTACGATTCATCTGAAAAATTTAGGCAATGTGAAATATGCTAGATTTCTTCATGATCATAGTGAGGTACCTGTAGTAGTTTATCAAGATTCGAACATATTCCATCATGATATGCCTGTAGTTGCTAAAAACGAGACAGTGTTGGAGTTACCTGTTATAAAACCTAAAGTAACTGTACCGGTAATCGAGGTTTGTCTAGGTGAATAGGAGAATTCGCTCTTTCTATATAAAAACCTGTTGCTTTTTGCAAACAGGTTTTTATTTTGTGAATTATTTTTTCAATAATTAAAATTTTGTTCTCGCAATCTTTCGTTACCTATTAAAAAGTTGTTGGAAATGATAATATGTGTTTAATTGTTCCTCACTGGTGGTGTAGGGAACAAATGTCCACCCCATATTCTTTAAAAAATCTTCATAGTTTTCTTGTATTTTTAACTGTTGTAAAGCCATTTCTACATGAATATCTCTTACATGTTGGTCTTGCATCATCAGAGCAGATATAAAATTATCATTTGCCATACTTTTTGCTGAAGTATGGGCTTCAGTGGCAATCCATTTATCATTTTTAGTGGCTGTACTATGTTTTACATTTTGATCAGAATGGGTATTATCCATTGATGGTAATTTAACTGGCTGCTGGTGATAAGGATTTATTAATGCAAGCATTACTAAAACATGAGCATACATCACATTTGATTGTAGCTTAAGAATATTTTTTAACTGGCTACTATTAGCGATGGCAAAGTACATGTTTAATTTACAAAGTTCCCCTTCGTGTGCAGCTAAATGTTCAGACATTAATCCAAGATCAATAGCTGGTAAACGTTCCATTGCATACCTCCATCCATATCGTCTTTATGCTATACCATATGATAGGGAACGAGATTATGTACAATGTCCCATTTTCATAGCTATAGATATTCCATATTTACAAAGGGATCTTTGGCATCGAGTTCTCCTTTAATTCGCTTTGCGTTTAGGTCTTTTCCATACAGCCATTTTTGAAAATCTATAATAAGCGGTTTTCTGTCTCCGCCAAGCGCAAACCATGCTTTTAAATCATTAGAAAAATAAGCAGCGGTATGTAATGTTCCTGCCCATGCTCCATATTTCTTAGAAAACACGCCTTTATCAGTATCATTTAACATTCGAAAGGCATGATAAGGATCAACAGCATGCTGCTGCTGTGAATAGATTGCTTCATAACGTTGATATGAGTCATCCATTCGATAACGGTTCTCTTCTACTAAGTGCTCAAAGTGGTTTGTACAAATATTGGATTGTCGTATTGCGACTGCTCGCGGAGATGCTTCAACAATGCTGGACTTCCCGAGCCCATCCATTAAAACATAACTAAAGGAGTGGCGGTGCGGTATTTCTTTTAGTAATGTTATTGCCTCTTCCAGATTAGCGCAGCTTTCTAACACAATTCTGCCAATCATATTACAAAGAAAACCATCTGCAGATTTTTTTCGATTAATGAAATTATAACCCATAGCAAGACCTTTCTCATTAATTCCATCTGTGCGCCCAGTAATTTGCATAGTTGGTCCTATGGTAGCGTAGCCATTATCATTTGGCTGATACATAACATAACGCCCCTCATAAGTAGAAGGGTCATTATCATAGTTGCGAATCATATAATGTGATCCTGTGAAAATAGAACAGCCACTTCTAATAAATTCCAAATAGTAGCCACCAAAATCTTGGACGGCTTCCTTGATCGTCAGTTGTAACGCATCGGCTAAACCTTGTAGCTCATCCCATATTCTAGGTGCAAAATAAAGGAGCATTTCTTTCACTGTATCAAGTTGAATAATGAAATGGCGTCGCTTCTGTGATTCCCACTGTTTTTTTCGATTAACTAAAATAGGTGTTTGTTTAAGAATTTCACCTTGATAATACCCGAAGTCATAATGGCTACCGCGGTATTCTACAACGTCACTAAAGACGGTCTTCATTTTCGTATCTCCTTTACTGGATAAATAGCGCATTAATCATGCATGTTGAGTGTACTTTATATCTTATAAAATAGATATAAATATGCACCGTATTTAAACTGGAGATGGACAAAAGGATATGCTGTAATTTCAGCCTAAAATATTCATTTCGTAAGTAAATTAGTTCTATTGACGTATTACAGGATGATACAAACAGAAGTAGGCTGGGACGAAACTAAAATAGCTAAACCAAAAGCCGAACGATAAAAAATGTTCATACGATGCGCAGTCAAAATACGTAGACTCCTTGAAAAAGAAGAGCGCTTTTCTGCCTGCGATGTATCGCTTCTGAAGGCTTCCTTATCTTACGGCAAAAGTACGACTGAAGATCCTACAGGAAAGCGAAGCATTTTGACTAAGCGATGAATAAACTACCGAGATCCAAAACAAAAACCCAACCTTATCTAAAATATTCAGATGAAGTTTGGGTTATTCATCGCTTAAAAATTCTTGCGTCACAGCCACAGATAGCGATTTTTCTATTTACTTTCGTTTTTTCTGTTCAATTGTATTAAATTCATTCTCACTTGCAAATTCTACGTGATCCTGTTGTTTATTATGTTTGTTTCTGTTATTTTGCTTATTCTTATCTTTATTGCGATTTTTGTTTTCCTCAGACATGTAAAAACCTCCTTATTCGTTTAGATAGTTTAGCGATGCCCAAAGCATAAAAAATTATGTATCACTATACGAAATAACGATAACGATAACGTAATAACGCTTTATTATACTATGTTGAATTAATTTTTAAGCTTTTTCCTCTAGTCAAAGCTAGTGAATCTCTTCGTGTGATATAAACGTTTTGCCATTTGAGAAGCTGTTACTACATGGAGGTTCATTATTTCGATCGTACCAATAAATAGGTCTATTA
Source organism: Virgibacillus sp. M23 (assembly GCF_034190895.1). Lineage (NCBI taxonomy): Bacteria > Bacillati > Bacillota > Bacilli > Caryophanales > Bacillaceae > Virgibacillus > Virgibacillus sp. M23. The sequence continues at coordinate 112,539 of NZ_JAWDHA010000004.1, forward strand.
TCCAGATCTTCTCCGTTAAATTCGGACCAATATGCATAGCGAATTATTGACAGTAATCTGCATAGCAGTTATCATAATGAAATAAATCTGACTAATTTCATCAGAAAAGGGTGTTTTGGATGTCGACAAAGATTCAACCAATCAGAGAAGTAAAAGATCCAATTCCTAAAAATACAACGAAGTTAAATAAACCACAAATTTCTTTAATTATTGGGGGGATACTGGTAGGAGCGATTCTGCTAATCTACTTATTCGCTAAGCAACCTATTACTCAGCCGTTACTGTTAATAATCGGGCTATTGCTTGGTTATACGTTATTCCATGCGCGTTTTGGCTTTACTTCCGCTTTTAGAAGATTTATGTCAGTAGGTAATGGGCAAGCACTACGTTCACATATGCTCATGCTAGCAATTGCAGTGACATTATTTGCACCTATTTTAGCGTTTGGTCATTCCTTCTTTGGTGGAGAAGTCGCTGGCTACGTATCACCAGTAGGTATAAGTCTATTAGTAGGCGCCTTCATGTTTGGAATAGGGATGCAACTTGGTGGTGGTTGTGCTTCAGGAACATTATATGCTGTTGGTGGGGGACGATCCGTCATGTTTGTAACCTTACTTTTCTTTATTATCGGTTCCACCATTGGAGCGAAGCATCTCCTGTTTTGGACAGAAGAATTACCAGCTTTTGAACCTATTTCATTAGCAACCTCAACAGGACTTGGGTATGGTGGTGCTTGGATTGTATCCATTGCATTATTTGGATTAATCGCTTGGATTACGTTTAAAGTGGAAAGAAAAAGAAAAGCACCTAAGATGGCACCTGTTCCTTCAACAAACGGTTGGAAACGTATCTTACGAGGTTCTTGGCCATTATTTGTAGCAGCTAGCATATTAGCTATATTAAATGCTCTTACACTACTTACGCGTGGAGCTCCATGGGGAATTACATCAGCATTTGCGCTATGGGGTTCTAAGGTAGCACAATTCTTTGGTGTCGACGTTGCTAGTTGGCGCTATTGGCAGGGAGCAAATGCTCAGGTACTAAAATCGTCTATATTCACAGACTCTACCACTGTACTAAATTTAGGTGTTATTCTTGGTGCGTTTCTTGCCTCAGCAGCTGGTGGGTTATTTAAATTTACAAAATTAAACTTCAAAAACGTAGTAGCTTCTATGCTTGGAGGGCTATTAATGGGCTATGGAGCTCGCCTTGCATTTGGCTGTAATATTGGCGCTTATTTTGGAGGGATAGCTTCTTTTAGCCTACACGGTTATGTCTGGGGGATCTTAGCATTAGCTGGTACATTTTTAGCCCTATACCTTCGACCATTATTTGGATTATCAGTCCCAAAATCAAAGGATTCCTTTTGCTAAATGAATGGTGTAAAAGTTAAAAACTGTCGCTTGATAGGATATCACTACAAGCGGCAGTTTGTTGTTTTCTGAAGAGAACTTAGAAGAAAACTTAAAGTGATGTGGCTTTTTGACCAGGAATTTTTTCCCTTTTATTTTTACTCTATTCTTATATACTCTTAACCATAGATTAATAGTTTCTCTGTAAAATCTGTAATGGAGTCCAAATACAAATGAGGAGGAATTGTTTTGATCAACAAAAGGTGTGGGAAAAGATTACTAACCTTAACAGTTATCACTTCTTTAGTACTTGGTAGTTTTATAGCTGCAGGTCAAGAGGTGGAAGCGAAGAGGCATTATCCTAGTCAAGCAAAAGTCAAAAATGTCATCTTTATGATAGGAGACGGCATGGGGCCAACATACAATACAGCATATCGGTCATTTAAGAATAATCCATCGCCTTATCTGGAGGAAACTGCTTTTGATCAGCATTTAGTGGGAATGCAGCAAACCTATTCTTGGGATTCAGAAGAGAGTATTACAGATTCAGCAGCAGCTGCAACTTCGTTATCCTCTGGGATTAAAACATATAATGGTGCAATTGCCGTTAATATGAAAAAGAATGAAGTAAAGACAGTATTAGAAGAAGCAAAAGATAGAGGAAAAAGAACAGGACTTGTTTCTACATCACAAGTAAATCATGCTACTCCAGCCTCTTTTGGAGCTCATGATAAGTCACGTCATAATTATAATGATATTGCTGATGATTATATAGATGAAAAAGTAGATGGTAAGCATAAAGTGGATGTTATTTTAGGAGGGGGTATCTCCTATTTTGAAAGAAAGGATCGCAATCTAGCAGAAGAATTTCAAGATGCCGGATATAGCTATGTAAATACAAGAGAAGAATTAGTAGCTGATACGAATAAGCAAATCTTAGGTTTGTTTGCTCCGGTTGGGCTAGATAAAGCAATTGATCGACCACAAGAGCAGCCATCTCTAGAAGAAATGACGGATACAGCAATAGATCGCTTGAGCACAAACAAAGATGGTTTCTTTTTAATGGTAGAAGGCAGTCAAATAGATTGGGCGGGTCATGATAATGATATCGTTGGTGCGATGAGTGAAATGAAAGACTTTGAGAAAGCTTATGAAAGAGCGATTGATTTTGCAGAAAAAGACAAGCAGACGTTAGTAATCACTACTGCTGACCATTCTACTGGTGGTTTAGTGATGGGGGTCGATGGAGAATATAAATGGGATCCAACACCCTTGAGAGCAGCTAAACGTACTCCTGATTTTATGGCAGCTGAGATTAGTGACGGCAAGGATGTTAAAGAGGTTTTGGATCAATATATTGACTTGGATCTAACAGCGGAAGAAATAGAATCTGTAAAAAAAGCGGTTGAAACTGACGATACAACAGAAATTGATAATGCGATTGAACGAATTTTTGATGTGCGTTCTGGTACTGGATGGACAACTGGCGGACATGATGGTGTAGATGTAAATGTATATGCTTATGGTCCACAGGCAGATCAGTTTATTGGCTTAAATGATAACCATGAGGTTGGGCGCAAGGTGATGGATATATTAAAAAATATTCGAAGCGCCAAGCCATAACCTAAATAACTATGTATACCATGATCCCGTTACTTAAGCAGCGGGATCATTTACATAAATGGAGGCAGGAGGGGCTTAGATTAATGATTAAATGGTTACTTATGCTGATAGCTATTCTAGTTGTATTTGGTTGTGCTAGGCATGATGAAAACGCGGAAGCAGAAAATGGTGCTGTAAATTCTGAACAAAAAGGAAAAGGGATGCAAGCAATAAAAGAGGAAGAGAAAGAAGTTGATCAATATATAAATAATCCACAGGCACCTGATACGAGGTCATTGAAAGAAATTGGTGATACATATGAAGATGAAGATGGCAAGGTTACTTTAGTAGCAAGCACAGACGATAGTAAAAGACTAGAAATTGGACCAATTGAGCTCACATATAAGAATTTGAAGGTGATGGAATATAGACCTGCTCTTCATTTGATAGATTACTTCCATCAATTCACTCATCATGAAGATAGATTTAATTACTTGAAGCTACAAGTAAAGATTCAGAACAAAAGTGAACAAACGATTAATGTTGCACCTGTATCGGTATTGGAGACGAGTGAAGGGGAACTAAAGGGTTTTGAAGATGATTTTTATCTACAAGAACTTCATGGAAAGCTATCACCTGGACAGGTGAAAACAGGTGAACTTGCATATATTCTTGAGAAATCAGATCCAGAACAGTTAAACTCCATTTCAATAACGACAAGTGATGTGTATGAAGACAATAAACAACAAGCAATAGAAAAGGGAAAGAAAGTGGAACTGGCGTTTTAAATTATCTATGCTTACCTCACGTTAACAGGCAGTAAGACAATTTCAAGATATTCACGGGTATTCCAACGTAGAAAGAATTCGTGAGCCTTCTTCGTACGTTAGCGCAAGAAGGCTCACTATCTACCATGGATAGCAAAGAATATTTTCCCAGCAGCTCGTAGCACGAACTATTTTCAACCTGTTTGTTTTTTCATAGATTAATATGCTGGTTTTCTAAGCGTCCTATTGGTTGTTAGGATCTATTACTTTAAATGGCCGCATCATATCATAGTCCTCATGCTCTAAAATATGGCAATGCCAAACGTATTTTCCAGTATAAGGTGCGAATTTACTTATTACTCTTGTAATCTGTGCTGAGGGAGCTGAAATTGTATCTTTCCATCCTTTTTCGTTTGGCTGAGGAGGAGCAGGTGAGTCCGTGTAGATAATCCTTCCATCCTTATTATAGTGCGCCAAATCAAAAGCTCTCCTATCTAATAATTGAAATTGAACAAGGTGTATATGGATAGGGTGGCTGAAACCGGTAACATTTATGATTGACCAGATTTCTGTTGAGCCTAATTCTGGTGTCTCAGTAATTGGATCTCCCCACTTTTTATTATCTAATAGTAGCAGTGGTCGCCCGTAGTCATCATTTAATCCTATGAGTTTTAGATTACGAACCGCTTTAATTTTATTTTGTTTGAGAGAGGGTATGGTTGATAAGTAGGTTGGAATAATAGTATGGTCTCGTTGTTTTAGTGGTAGTTGCACTCTAAATTGCATGATCTCGTTTGTTTCATCATCTGGATCAGCATTGGGTCCAAGGTCATTTTTCAAAATAATAGAGTTCTCTTTATACTTGCTGAAATCAACAATTACATCAACACGTTCAGCTGGCTCGATATTTATCGTATTTGCCTTAACCGTATTGGGGAGAAAACCTCCGTCTGAACCAATTTGATATAGGGGGGCACCAGAACTAAGGTATAATTGATATCCCCTTGTATTCGACGCGTTAAGAATCCGAAAACGATATTTCCTTGGTTCTACTTCAAAATACGGCCATATTTTACCATTAACGAGTATTTTATCACCAATAAATGCAGGTGAAATAGATGGATTTGGTGTGTTCGTAGTGGGATTATTAGGCTGTGCTGGATAGTAAAGAGATCCATCTTCATTAATGGTACGATCCATGATAATGAGTGGAATTTCATAAGGACCGTTTGGAATATTCATTTCTCTCTCCTTACCTCGAATAATGTACATTCCGGCAAGTCCTGCATACACATTTAATCTCGTAATCCCCATAGCATGGTCATGATACCAAAGTGTTGTAGCACGCTGTTTGTTTGGATAATGATACACTTGCTGTTGGAATGCAGGCCCTACTTTCTTAAAATCCTTTGTAAACCAAGCTTCAGGGTAGCCATCACTTTCTGGGGTAGTTACACTACCGTGTAAATGAGTTACTGTTCGAACTTCTGGTTGATGAGCTAAATGATGAATGGATTTATCAACTGGCAGTAAATGTTTATCAGGAAGGTTGTTTATCCACTTAATATGCATTTGATTACCTTGATCAGTATCAATCGTAGGTCCAGGAAATTGTCTGTTATATCCCCATAATGTTGTCGGTCTTAAATCACGATGTAGTTTTTGTCTGAATTCTTCCATCCTTATTTCTAAATAAGAATAATCTTTTCCTTTTATTGATTTCATAATAGGCAATTTATCAACAAATTTTGTTAGCTTCAAATAAGAACCCCCTTCGCAAAATTCGGGTGATAATACAGTAGATGTAAAGTAATGGTGTAAAGGTTGGGCGTTCTTCCTAATTCGTCATTTTCATTTTATCCCGCATATAACTGGCAGTAAAATCCTCACATCAAGCAATAGTGAATGCAATATGGGTAAGTGTGGATCAACTGCCAGTAAATGTCCGATTGGTTTAAAGGACTTTAGGTCATACCCTTGTGGTACTACCAATCCGTGGGGGATAAACGCCCTTCCACGGATTGAAGTTTCACACTCTCTATATACACATTTACATGCATGGTGATTATTATCTCTATATATTTAAATAGAAATATACGATTATATTTATCGTGACTATTACGCTACAATTGAATTAACATGCAGATGATAAGGAGCTGTTTACTATGAATTTTCATGAGTTAGAGCACAAAGAGATGTATGCAACGAGAGAAGCAGATTCTTCATGGATAAATATTGTAACAACTTTAATGAATCAACCTGCTTCACGTATTCGTGCTGCTGATATTGGTTGTGGTGGCGGAATTTATGCCAAAGCGTTGGCAGAAATGGGCATACCCACCGTTATTGGTATTGATTTTTCAGATGTAATGTTAACAGCTGCCAAGCAGAATTGTCAGAATTATTCACAACTATCATTTAAAAAAGGTAATGCGTATAGTACAGGTTTACAAGAAAGTAGCGTTGACCTCGTTCTACAAAGAGCGCTCATTCATCATTTGAAGGATTTACCGGCTTGCTTTCGTGAGGCATATCGAATTTTACAAAAAGATGGAGTGTACCTTATTCAAGATAGGACGATAAGCGATTGCTTGAGAGATGGCGATACTAAACATATTAGAGGGTGGTTATATTCGCTATTTCCCCGGTTAATTAATTATGAAGAAAAAAGACGATTCTCGAGTGATGTGATTATAAATTCATTAAAAGATGCGGGATTTAAAGATATCGAAGAGCTACAATTGAAGGAAACTAGAAAAATATACCCTTCTAAAGAACTTTTATTTACGGATATTAGAAGAAGAAATGGGAAAAGTATTCTTTATCAACTGTCTGATCAAGAAATTGAAAAATTTATATCCTATTTAAATACAACTTTAAAAACAGCAGGAGAAATTACGGAAGTAGATTATTGGACGATCTGGAAGGCAGTAAAATAAATAATATATACTCATAAAAGAATCGATGAACGTTCTCACCGATTCTTTTAGAATTATCCAATATGCATGCTTATACTCCGTAGAAGGAAATGTATCGTTTCCTTCTGCCTAATAACACAATTAATTATAAAGAACAGCCGGCTTACGGACAAAAGGTTATATAGTTAATGAGACGAGAGATCATCTTTAATCAAACTATATACATAATGATCCACATATGTATCATACAGCCACTCTGCTTTTCTTAATTGTCCTTCTCTATGAAAACCAAGTCGCTGCGGAATAGCGGCACTTCTAATATTCTTCGTTGCTACCCGAACTTCGATTCTATTTAATTGTAACTCTAAGAAGCAATAGTTGATTATAGCTTTGCATGCACTTGTAATTAATCCTTTTCCTTGAAACTTTTCCCCTAGCCAGTAACCAATTGATGTAGAGCGATTTCCCCAATCAATATGATGAAGGCCAATCACTCCAGCTAATTCTCCCTTATACCATATTCCTAAGTGTAACCCCGTATTATTGCTGAACTGTTTCAGTGCACTGTCAATGAAGGCTAAGGAATGTTCGACAGTCTGTGTTTGATCAATCCATGGTAGCCATTTTCGAAGATGATTTCTTGATTGATCGGTTAAATAAAATAATTGGTTTGCATGACGGTGTTCTAACAATTGTAAACCTGCTTCAGGGCTCAGCTGATGATAAAACATAGTCGCTTTCTCCTTTCCTATTTACCTAACATGCTCTGCATGCTAAGCTTTAACTACTTCTATTGTAACGGAATGGATGGCAGTTAGGGGGAGATCTTTATGAATATGGATGAAACGTTGCAAAACATTGTTCATGCTTTCCAAACATGTTTAGGGGAAAAACTAGATGGTATTTATTTACATGGTTCGTTAGCTATGGGGTGTTATAATCCGCTTCATAGCGATATAGATCTATTAGTTCTTGTGGGAAAACAACTATCGTTGGATGAAAAGAAGCATATAATTAAACAATTGATCGACTTAGAAGATAGGTTTGCTGTACGTATAGAAATGAGTATGATGTTGCAATCCACCTTATACCCTTTTTTATATCCAACTCCTTTTGAATTACATTATTCCATGGACCATAAACATTATTATTTACAGAATGAAAACTACCTATGTGCTAATGGTAAAGACTATGATTTAGCAGCGCACATTGTCGTAACCCTTGAACGAGGAGTTACATTATTTGGTGAAGCTAAGCAGCTAGCTTTTCCTGCCATTGATCATACAATATACCTTTCTTCCATTATGAAGGATATCGAAGATGCCTATATTGAAATTCGTAACGCACCTGTTTATTATAGTCTGAATTTATGTCGTGTACTTTATTACTTGAGGGAAAGTGTTGTATCGTCTAAGCAAGAAGCAGGTGAATGGATGTTAGCACAGCTAGCTGATGAAAGAGAGGATTTACATATGGTAGTAGCTCATTCCTTAGCTGATTATTCTTTAAATAAGCAAAAACATGCATGGGATGTTTCTGCATTACAGTTATTTGCTGCATATATGCTTCGTGCTATTGATAGACAATTGGAGAACATAACGTAAATGCTTACCACTAATGTAGAAAAGAAATACAAAGAAAAGGCATATACAAGCGGGAGTGCTTATGGAGAGCAATTAAAAAATATTATACAACATAAACACTTCCCAATAGATTACAGTTTTTTAACTTCGTTAAAATAGCAATAGCAATACATTATCATTGGCTTACCTTATTCATATACTCCCTTTGTCTCTAGATGGAAATCAACCGTAATCTTATGAAGTGATTCAGCTTTTAATGGATACTTGGCTAAATCTTTTGGTTTAACTCGTTGATGGAATAGCTTATTCTTAATGTTATATACGTCAACTCCTTTATTAATACCATTTAAGTATGTTTCGGTTATTTCTTTTTTTATTTGTTTCTTTACTAATTTTTCAATTTTCTTGACTGAAAGTTGCTCCTCCATGTCAGAAAGTGACCCTACAGCTTTCACATGGATGGAAAATTGAAAATCGCTTCCCTTTTTCTCTACACTAAATTCCACATGGGGCTTCATAATTCGAACTGTTCCTTTAATTTGATCATCTTCTACAACATCTATTGTTGTATTTTTCGTATCATTATTGGTCCAGCGAAGTCCTGGTAGTTCATCATGGGATAACCATTCCTTGCCCTTCCCATTATGAATGGGAAATACACCATTCACCTTTAATGTCTTTTTAGGCTTAGGTTCTACGACAGATTCCTTCCAATCTGTTTCATCGATAGAAAGAGCAGGTAATAATGCCGTTCCTCCAGGCTCTTTGTAGATGGAAACAAATTTATGCATGCGGATCGGCCTAATGTAGGAGTTAATAGTATACGTATCCGTGGGCTTATATAAAATGGTGTAGACAGGTGGTAGTTGAAAAAATCCTGTAGCACTTAGGATATCGTCAATCGATTCTTTTGTTCCAAACATCCAAGGAGTGTAACGAAATTGCCCGTTTTTTCGTAATGACTGCTCCGCACGCGTAACTCCTTTCTCAATTACAGATTGCGTATAAATAACAGCACCAACATGTGCCCAATTAATCATTTGCTGTGACGTATGATATAAATTATTAACAGCATCATTAACTGTTTTCCCTTTAGCCCTACCAATGTAAAGAGGAACTTGCTGAGCGGGTTTATTAACATCTTGCTTTGCTACATTGGAAAAGTCTAAAATTTGCACATAAATAATATAGTTTTCATCTTGATAGTCAATTGCCATAGCGGTTGCGTAATTAACCTCGCCAATTTCTTTTTCATCCCAACAACCACTTAAAACAAGTAATAAGAAACTAATTAAAAGTAATTTTTTGATACGCTTCATTATTTATCAGCCTGCCTGTCTGCATCATTCGTATCCAAAATTAATGCTCGTTCATTTTGTTTAACAACAGGGTCTTTTACGACGGCTTTCACAAAATCTTTTTTAGAGAAAGGAGAAACTGGGCTTAAATAAGGAACACCAAATGATTCGAGTTTTGCAAGGTAGCCAAGTGTAAGGAAAACACTAATGAAAAATCCAAACATACCAAATAAGGATGATAGAAGAATCGATCCGATTCTAATTATGGAAACAGTGCCAAAGAGTGCCTGATTTCCTAATGTAAACGTAGCAACTGCCGTAATAGATGAAATAACTAGCATCGTTGGAGAGGTTAAACCGGCACGAATGGCTGCATCTCCTACGATGAGACCACCTACTACGGCTACGGTTTGACCAACTGGTTTCGGTAATCTTACTCCTGCTTCTCTAAATAATTCAAATAATCCAAGCATTAAGAGTAACTCTACTGTCGTATTGAATGGAATACCTAATCTTGAAGCAGCAATTGTAGCTAATAGTGGAAATGGTATCTGGTCAACATTATAAGCAGATAGCGATACCCAAAAAGCTGGTAAGAAGATAGACAGCATAAACCCAACAAGTCTAAGAAACAATTCAAACGTAGCATAATAATACGGTGTATGCTCATCCTCAGAAGTATTTAAAAATAATCCTAAGTTGCCAGGAGCAATAATTACATTTGGTACATTATCAATAAAAATGGCGAACCTACCTCTTGCTAAGCTACTTACAACACCATCTGGACGAGATATTGATTGCATAAGGGGAAATAAGGAATAATGAGATTCACCAAGAATACCTAATAACTGATTATCACTTAACAAGATATCAATATCTATATGATTGAGCCTTTTTGTAACTTCATTTATCATATCTTTATTTTGGATATCGCTAAAATAAACTAATTCTACCTTCGTATTACTTCTTTTTCCAATTACAAATGATTTTGAAGTAAGCGAGTTGGTCTTTAAGCGCTTGCGAACTAGTGCTACGTTAGAGCTTATGTCCTCAATAAATGCATCTCTAGGTCCACGTAAAGATACTTCTGCATTCGACTCTTCAGGTGAACGCTTTGGTGGATTCGAAGTATCAAAGAAATAAATATGGTCTGATATTATGAATGCTGAATAGCCGTTAAATATTTTTTCTGGAAGGGTTTGACCGATATTGACCTCATCTTTAGACCACTTTATTTTTTTTGAGCAGTTTATATGTTCTACACCCTTTAGACCATTATGATAATAATTTTCTTGTATTTCAGGTAAAATACTGTTTATTAATAAACTATGTTCAATCATACCGTTGCAGTAAATCACTAACATCGGTTCTTTTTGCTTTGGATTATATAAGAGATGGTTTTCAATGGAGACATCCGAAGAATCTCGAAATAAGTCTCGTATATAGTTTTCTTTTGATTGCTTTTTATTTTTTCGCATGTATAGACATCCTATTCTTCGATAATTTAATCAGGAGTGCGATCGTGCAAGTGATTACAACACCAAAGATACTGCTGCCCAAGTAATAATAGTTAGATAAAAACTTCAAAAATGCCTCATCCGAAATAGGGGCTAACATAAACAGTAAATAGATGAAGCAGATAAAAGTTTGTATAAATAGCCGTTTCTTTTTATTAGTAATGTTAAAGGCTTGGGTAATGAGATATAAGATGATAGTTAAACGGATAAAAGCGCCAGATAACCATTGGTAAATAGATAAAAAATCCAGATGGTTAAAATAGTTTCCAATACCAACAATTCTCCATTGAAAAAAGGCTGGATAACGAATTTTTGCTGCCTCTTCAACGCCAAAAGTAGCTATTGTCCCAAGTAAGGGGCCGGTAGTTAAGATAGATAAAAATAAGATAAGAAAAACTAAATGCTTGAATTGGATTGATTTTGTAACCTGATGTTGAAGTAAATACAATAAAAATAATTCAATAACGGAACCAAATGCGAACAAAGCACCGTGGAGGACGTCTCCCCATCCATTTTCAACCAGTACTGGTGCCACAAGTCGGTAGTTTTTATCGGGAATAGTACCAATTGCTACGAACATACCGAAAAGAATTACTAGAGGTAGCAGAACGCCTGCGCAGATACCAATAACGTTTAGCTTACAATAAGATATATAGAGCGATGCGCCTAAAGTAAACAAGGTGATAACAAGGATTGGTGTAAAAAACAAATACGTTTCATCTGTCCACATAACGGTTTCCTTTAAGGTTATCCAGCCCATAATTAGAAGAAATATAACAATTAAAATAGCAATACCATAACTTAGCGTTTTAGAATAGGTAGAAGATAACCATTGAAATAGCGATTGATCTTGAAACTGCTTTGTAACATAAAGGAACAATGGGGAAAGGGCTAGAAGGAGGCTATAACCAATTAGCACACTAATCCAAGCGTCTCGGCCAGTCGCGTTAATTAAGATTGGTATCACAATAACATGGTTGCTTAAGCCTGTGCTTAACAAGAAAATAGCCATTAATTGTGAAATTGTAATATTACCCATCTATAATCCCCCAACCCGTGTTAATGATGATAATCATATTGTGAGGATATTAGCAAAGTTTATTCATGCTAAAATGCCAAACCAGTAGTTAACTACTAGCTTGGCATTTTTATCCGCATATAACTGGCAGTAATACTTCCATTGATTGAAGTTTCCCCTTATCATTTTATATGCTTATGATAGTAGTTACCCCAATGTGGTTTACTGCCATCCCTGTCCGTAAAATTGTAAATATCGGATAATTGCCAGGTAGATAGTGTTTTACCCGAAAAACGACCAACATCAGGATCTGTTGCTAAATGCCTAATCGCTTTACCGATGTAAAAAGGTGTTTCAGATGCTATAAAGTGTTTATCGCTTTTAACACCATCCTGCCAATTATCTTCCGTAACCTGAAATAAATCTAGCATTGCCTCGGAGCGCAGAAACCCTGGAGTAACAGCCAGTGCTATAATCGAATCTTCCTTTAAGTCAGTGGCCATCGCTTGTGCCATATGAATGTTTGAGATCTTAGCTAGACTATAATAGAAGTTCCCTCGATAGGAATAATCTGTCCCATCAGTGATTTCGATCATTATTCCTTGAGGTGCTTTCTTTAATAGTGGAATAGCATAATGTGAAGTAATAATATGTGATTGTACTGCTTGTTGCAGCAACTGTAACCCATCGGACAAATCATGATCTCCTATAGTTTTCCCCCATTCTGTTAACGGATCTCCGCCCCAAATGTCATTCACAAGAATGTCCAGTTGACCCTGTTCATGTTCAATTCTTTGAAATAAGGATTTGACTTGTTTTTCCTTTGTATGATCAGTTTTAACAGCGATGCCGCAGCCACCCGCTTGGCTAACTAACGCTGCTGTTTGCTCGATAGTTTCTGATCGTTGCATAGGTGAAGTATGGTTATTCGTAGTCCTTCCTGTTACATAAACTGTAGCTCCTGCTTCCCCTAACTGGATAGCAATACCACGTCCTGCTCCTCTTGTTCCGCCAGCAACAATGGCAACTTTCCCTGTCAAATTTCCCATCTTATTACTCCTTTCAAATTGATATACTGTTAGTGTAACGGTTAAATATGACACCTAATGTCAACATTGTTCGAAATTGTAGAGAGAACGACATTGTTAGGAAAACCAGTTCCATAGGTTTAAGCAGAGATGGTAGGGCAACAATGAAGCGATGGGATTTGATTAACTACAGTGCTTATTCAAATGAGTGGACAACTTTAACCCAATTTTGTGAATTCCAAGCATCGAAAATCCTGCGATTCCTTGATCTATGCGTGTATCGAAAGAGAAAGGTACCACACTTGTTTGATCCACTGTTGGAGGAATACATAGTTGGGTGGTAACATGATTTAGAAATGGATGATGCATCCCATTAAATAATGCACTAATAATAAATATCATACATGCAGGCATTAGGATCATAGCACTTAATAATACGAATTTCCGCTTTTGCTTTTGGTCAAAGTAAATCTTAGCTTTGGTACTAGCTAATGGCCACCACATGAAAAAAGCTAAAATGAAAAGTGCAACTAAATATGGTATACGAATCATAGGGTATTTGAATATAAACTGCATGACAACAGGTAAGTGATACAGAAAAAATAAGATAGCAAAAAGGAGAAGTGCTGATATCGTTAGCAATTTCATGTTTAGTCGAATTTGGATACCTAAAAAGCTATTCCTAGTACGGACGTGTAGTTTAGGACTACTTCGTATAAACAACGGCGGGATAATAAAATAGACGATACTCATTTGAATCATATGAAAACTAAAGTTAAAATGGCTAATTGCTGATAATGGACTACCTATGGTTAGATAGAAGAGGCATAGGGAGAAGATTAATAATATAGGCTGAGACTTCGTATTTATTGTTAACCTTTTCTTTATGAATAATAGAATATATCCAATGACTATTAATATGAGTGCGCATAATAATGGTATATTCCACTGCTGGCCAACAAGTAACATCTCGATACTCATTTTATCTCTCCTTTAGATTCGTAAGGCATTTATTATAAATTAACAAATACTCACAGATAAAGGAAGGAAAACTATAGTAGAATGTGTTAAGTTTGCAATGAATTCGTGAATTGACTAATAGATAATTCTATTCATAAAGTACATAAATTATTCACAAATAATTCAAAGAAATTACATTGATGATTCCGATTACACATGATATATTTTGTTATAAGATGTTAAATGATGTTATGTAAGGGGGGAGGTAAATAATGCTGCCGTTGGAGCGTCAAAATCGCATAAAAAAACTTATCTATGAAAAAAAGAATCTAAAAATAGCTGAATTAAGTAAAACATTTGGTGTCTCAGAAATGACAATACATCGTGATGTGAAGGGACTATTAGATCAGGGGATTGTTAAGAAAACATTTGGAGGAATTTCTTTAGTACATACGGAGCATCAGGAAACGAACACTAGTCATGATGCTTGTGTATTTTGTAGCCGGAAAAATAATGATAGGCTAGCTTATCGTTTAATCTTATCTAATGATAAAATCGAAATGGCCTGCTGTGCTCACTGCGGATTATTGCGACATCAACAATTGGGAGATAAGGTAATTCAAGCGATTTGCCCAGACTTTTTTAGACAGACAACTATAAGTGCACCCTCAGCTTGGTTTGTAATGGATACAACATTACATATGGGATGCTGTCAACCGCAGGTTTTAACTTTTGAATGGAAAGAGCATGCCGAAAAATTTGTCAAGGGTTTTGGAGGGGAAGTATATGCCTTCCAAGCAGCTAAAAAAGCTTTATTTGAAAAAATGAATGGTAATACAACTTGTGGTGGGAAGCACTAGTCTTTGAGTCCATTAAAAGAGGAGAATGTCAGATGCACAAGAAATATTTGTTGCTGATTTTAGGAATGATTTTGATGATGGTTCTTGCCGCTTGTGGCGAGAATGAAAAAGATGATACGACAAAAAAGGCTGAAGATGAAGAGGTTAAGTCATTAAATGTAGATTTTGAAGTACCTGAAACAGTTGATCCTGGTGATCCGGTGGAATTAAAAGCAACAGTGACTTATGGTGATGAAAAGGTTACAGATGCCGAAGAAGTGGTTTTCGAAATCTGGGAAAAAGACAAAAAAGATGACAGTATTAAAGTTGAATCTACAAACAATCAAGATGGTACATACACTGCAGAAACAACATTTGATCACGACGGAGAATATGAAATGTATGCTCATACTACCGCAAGGGCGCTTCATACCATGCCGAAAAAAGCAATAATAGTTGGAGATGGCAAAAGTCATGAGGAGCAGGAGGCTGAAAATCATGAACATGACTCAGGAGAGCACGATCATGGTACACATGCAGAAGGATTCTCCATGCACTTTAATAAACTAGAAAATGTAAAAATAGATCAGGATGTGGAAATGACCGTTCATCTACAGATGGATGAACAAGCACTTGAACAAGCAGCTGTGCGCTATGAGGTATGGAAAGAAGGCGAAGAAAAACATGAATGGGTAGATGCAGAAGAGAAAAAGGCTGGTGAATATACTGCAAACCATTCTTTTGGGGAACAGGGTACTTATCATGCTATCATCCATGTTGAAAATGATGAAGGTTTACACGAACACGAGGAATATCAAATAGAAGTAGCTAAATAAAGAATGGGTAACAATTACATGGTGAATTTGTTCACATATTATGAAATGGAAAAAGGAATGTTCATAGAGGAACGTTCCTTGCAGCTTGTAGAGAACCTTTATGTTTTCTACAAGCTTTTTTTGTTGTCTAGGAAACTATAAAATTTGAGCACTATGGATAACTATGGGCGTGTTGAACCGCGTCAAGCTCCAGCGTCTAGAAACTAGGCAGTCTCGCGAATTGCCCTACGATACGCCATCATCGGTTCGCGCGCAACCACACCGTGATTCCTTTATCTCCGTTAACTCTCTACGTTTCTAATCGGGTGCTTGCGCTTTTGTTGTGTGTGTGGGACGAATGCGGAAGTCTCCAGTATTCTCTGTCTTTATACGGAAAAGAATTCCCCTTATCTAACGCCATCTTATATAGGGGAAGACAATCTTCCGTGTTCTGTAGATCTACTTACCTTCATTAGAAAGCCGCTCGCCGTTTCATCGACCTGTTTTTTCGATCCTTCTCATACACGACGTATAACGGTTTTTCAATGTCTTAATTTTGTGTACACGTCTAGGATGATACCTACTTATTCGAGGACTACTATCAATTTAGCGTAAATAAAACGTTACGCGTTGAGTTTCTTTTGTCAGAGTATTATGGATTCGGTATAATAAGTCGAAGAGGAGGCGTGCAGAATGATTTCTTCATTAGTAATACATAACCGACACTTTAAATGCAACAAAAGGGACATGGGGGATTGGGGGTTCCCAACTTTTATATCAATACGGCATTGTAGATGAAGTCCATGATTTAGACTTAATCATTCCTGATAATGAGGTACAGCTTTTCACGGGGGCTATGAGATGTATTGGGACAGAAAAGGACGTACAAAAGAAACATCCCTTTTTAACTATGTATTTCTTTAAATTTTGTGTGGATCAGCTAGAAGTAGATGTAATGAGTGAATTTAAGATCGGGCATTCAGATGGGGTATATACGTATGCATTCACCAAAAATTCTATTGTTGAGCATCAAATCAAGGGTAAAAAGGTTCCTTTTTGTAAATTAGAGGATTGGTTTATCCTCTACCAGTTAATCCCGGGAAGAGAGCGAAAAGTAAAACAATTAGAAAATTATTTCCTGGGTAATGGTATCTGTTATCCTAGTATTCTATTAGCTGCAATCGAAGAAAATTTACCTTTGCAAATGAAGAAGCGTATTCAAACTGTGTTAGATAATACGATAGAAGCTAATGGCAATTGGAAATCTAAATGAGGGAAGGAGGATAGTTGATGGTAACAACAATTTATTTGGTAAGGCATGCTCATTCAACGTCTACACCTGATGAGTACAATAGAACCTTATCAGCACAAGGTGTAATTGCTGCTAGTCAAGTAACAGATAAACTCACAAAAGAAAACATTCACCATGTCTATTCGAGCCCTTATCGACGAGCTATTCAAACTATTGAAGGGACGGCTAGACAGTTGGACAAAACGATAGGTCTGATTGAAAATGTTAAAGAGCGGATTTTGTCAGATAAACCGGTAAAGGATTTTCAAACAGCCATTACCAAGGTTTGGGGCAATTATGATTTTGCTTTCACAGGTGGTGAGTCCAATTATGAGGCACAACATAGAGGAGTTAAGTCCATTTTTGAACTATTGGAAATTCATCAGAATGAGAATATTGTAATTGGAACACATGGAAATATTATGGTACTCATCATGAACTATTTTGATCGTCGCTATGATTTTTCGTTTTGGGAAAAGCTTGAAATGCCAGCAATCTACAAGCTCATTTTTAGGGAGAAAGAGCTTCAAGAAATACAAAAAATTGACGTAGACTAGTTCATATAAACAAGCAAGGATAGTTTCCATTTTTCGCGTTAACTATAACATTGGGCTGTTATGAAAGGGGTAGTGCTAATGAAATCCAAAATAAAACAATCGTTTGATCAATTATCCTACGCGTATGAACAAGAGGTTGACAAAGTAAGCTTTATACAATAGCCAATATGAAAGACCAGCTATGCTGAAGCAAGTACCTGAGGATTTAACAGGGAAATCAGTTTTGGATGCAGGCTGTGCAGCGGGTTGGTATACAGAACAATTGGTGAAAAGAGGGGGGAGGCTAACAGCAGTTGATCTCAGCCCCAAAATGGTAGCTGCTACAAAGAGAAGAATGGGAGAAACAATACAGGCTTATTGTGTTGATTTAGAAGAAGTACTTCCATTTACGGATAATTCCTATGATATCATTGTTAGTTCTTTAACGCTTCACTACTTAAAAGATTGGCACAAGACCTTCGTTGAATTTAAACGTATATTAAAACCATCTGGCTTACTATTATTTTCTGTACATCACCCACAGATGAAATTCTTATTAGACCATATGACTAATTATTTTAAAGTAGAACTAATGAAGGATAGATGGAAAAAAGCGGGGGTATCCGTCGATGTTTACTCATATAGTAGGCCAATGCAATCTATTTTAAACGATACACTTTCTTATTTCTCACTTGAACAAGTAATTGAACCCCAACCAACACGAAAGTTTAAAGAACAGAATCCAACAGGTTATGAAACATTAATGAAGCAACCACATTTCTTAATCGTAAAGGCACGAAACGATAAAAGATGAGAAATAAACACACACTAAAATTAGTGGGCTGAGACAAATGTGTTTTATCTTGTATATAACTGGCAGTAAGACTGCCAGTTCAAGCAATAAAGTGAAACCTCAATCAGTGGGGAATAAACAAAATCCCCACTGATCAAGGTTTGTTCTGCCCCCTTTGTTTACACAAACCAGGTTCTTTCATCAGTCGAACAAAATACTACGCTTTCTGCGGATAAGGCTTCAGCAACGATACATCGTTTCCATAAATTAGATTTTCTCTCTAACTTCCGGGGGTTGGTATCTTATCGTTTGGCTCTTGGGTTAATTATGTTAATTTTGTCCCATCTTTGAACAGCGAAAGCTCCTATCCATTAAGTATATCCACATGATTACTTATTGTGATCTATCTCTGCTAATTGTTGTTCGGTGTCATTTTTTCTATACCTTATTCGTTCGAAGTCAGTATTATCTGAAAGATTGTTTTTTCCGGTTATATTTTCTAATAGCTCTTTTACATCAATACCTGAGGAAGCTTTGAGGGATTCCTGCAAGCTTGCCATTAAGTTTGTAGCATATCCAGATACCTTATTAGCACCACCGTCACTTCCACTGCTTCCAGTATCTACAACCGTAAGCTTATCAATATTTGAAAGTGGAGCGGCAATTTCTTTTGCATATTCTGGTAGCATTTTCATTATCATATCTAATATGGCTGCTTGACCATATTGTTCAAATGCATCTGCAATTTCACGTTTTGCCTCAGCCTCTGCTAATCCAGTAAGTCGGATGACCTCTGCTTCAGATTCTCCTTGTGCTCGTTGAGATTCAGCCTTGGCAAGACCATCAACCCTTACACGCTCTGCATCTGCTCTGGCTTCAGCTTCAATTCGGTATTGATTTGCTTCTGCCTCAGCTATTTGTTTTGTCTTATCGGCGATAGCTGATTGCTCTACCGCATAACGATCTGCGTCTGCTTTCTTCTTAACCTCAGAATCATATTGTCTTTCTCGTCTTTGAATTTCTTTTTCTTCCAATTCAATTTGCTTTTGACGTTCAATGATTTTTATTTCCATTTCATGTTCGGTTACTTCCTGCTTTGCTCGGGCTGTTTCTAAATCATAGGCTTGGTCAGCTCGGGCTTTTGCAATATCCTGTTCTCTACGATAATCAGCAGTTTTCAATTGATTCACTTTTTCTGCCTCGGCGATTTCTGTAGATCTTTCTAATTCAGCCTTTTTCGCGTCTTTCGCTGCTTCAGCGCGTTTTATACGTGTTTCCTTATCCGCTTCTGCTGTAGCTATATCAGCATCTCTCTTTACTTGCGCAATTCTGGGCTTACCAAGTGATTCAAGATAACCATTTTTATCCTTAACATCCTTTATAGTAAATGAGACAATGATTAAGCCCATTTTTGCTAAATCTTGAGATGCAACACGCTGTACTTCCTGTGAGAATTTATCACGGTTTTTGTAAATTTCTTCGACAGTCATTGACCCGAGAATGGAGCGCAAGTGTCCTTCTAAGACCTCTCGTGCTTCATTTTCTCTGTCTTCTTTTGATTTGCCTAAAAACTGTTCTGCGGCAGTTGCAATCTCTCCAATCGATCCACCGATTTTAATAATTGCTGTCCCATCTGCCATAACAGGAACTCCCTGTTCAGTATAAACTTCTGGTGTGGTTACTTCTAATTTACTAGAAAGCAAGCTGAGTGGTTCCGCCTGTTGGAAAACAGGTAGTACAAAGGCACCCCCTCCTCGAATGATCTTAACCTTATTGCCTGATTCATCTACATGAACATTTTTCCCACCTAGGTAGCTCCCAGTTACGATTAATGCTTCGTCTGGACCAGCGGTTCGGTATTTTGTGATAAAGACTCCAATTAATGCTAATAATAAGAAAACCGCAACTCCGATAACAATCCAAAATCCTTCAAACATAAATTTCCTCCTCCAACATGTATATTATTAACGTACAATTCCAAATTGGATTTGTAGGGTTAATCAGATTCATAGACTTCCAATTCATCTTCATAAGGTTCTACATAGAGCACACCATTTTTCACCTCAAGTACTAATACTTGAGTGCCTTCATGAATACCTTTTGTTGTATATTGTGTTGCAGGTTTTGATATCATTCCGCTTTTACTTTCAATAACAACTTCCCCATATCCTTCATCAGGAATTGGAATAATGATTTTACCAACTCTTCCAATTAACGATTCTTCTGTGTAACTTAACGATTCCTCAGCTGTAGATAAGGGTATAAGAATAAAAATATTTAATAGTGTATCTAAAATAAGACTTATAACTAGAGATAAACCTATAATAAAAAGACTAGATAATGTAGTAGTGGACTCTAGGATATATCCTGCTGCTGAAAAAAAAGTAATAAATGCTAAGATGAGCACGGGATTTATGAATGGAAAAATTTCACCAATCCCCTCGAGAAAGTCTCCGAAAAAAATGTAAAGAACAGTTAAGAGTCCTGCTATGATAAGTACATATAAATAGACTGTCTCAATTGGTGCACCAAATAGGGACATTCGAATCACATCCTTCATAAAGTTGTTATGCAACTTTTTCTTTAATAGTAATACGTAGTAAAATAGGGAAAAGTTTCGTAATTTTATTAAATTATAAAATATTTAGCGGGAATTATTAGATATATCGCTTGATAAAAATAGATGGAGGAACGCTTGTTTCTATTGAAGAAATCTTCCTTTGCTTTTAAGCGAGATGCTAAGGGATAGAAAAGTAGGAAAACCTGCAAAAATAGGCTATCGAGATTTTCGATAGCCTGAGAAACGTGAAGAGCCCTTATAGAAAATACATTTCTACTAACCGTCAGCATTTACCTTTTCTGCATTCATATGATAATCACTGATAACTTCAGCTAATGCTTCTGTTGTATTGCTAAGTTCTTCCTTGTTATTATCGACGCCGCCGACCTCAATTAGAATAGATTTTGCAGAGAGATCTTGGTTATAAATACCATTTCCTTCTGACTTATCTTTTAAATAGATACCGCGACTAATTCCTGGATATTTTTCTTTTAGACGATCGTTTAATGCTTCAACAAATTTTAAGTTTTCTTTGTATTTCTTGTGTTCTACTCCTACAATGAAATAGAGTTTGGCGTAATTTTTTCCATGAACATTAATAGTAGTTTTTTCTTTTCGTTGTGCATCACGATGAATATCGATTAGATAATTTACATGATTGTTGGATGCCATTACTTCTTCGATGGTTTGACGTGAATATTTATACGAATCATAATAATCCCACCCTTTTTTGTGTAATTCTGCTGTTACATTCGTTGTATCGTGAAATGTAGTTATTCCCTGTTTTTCTAATTGCTCTGTTAATAAAGAGCCCACCATTACAATATTTTTACTATTATCGGTACTTGATGCATCACTAGGTTTTTTCTTTGAATCTCCTAATAAAGGTAGGAAAGCTTCCCAACTATGACTATGATAGATAAATATTTCCGCGTTATCTTTATCATCACTTTCCTCGTTGGGTTGCTCCGTTTTTTTATTATTTGAATCTTCCTTTAGCAAATCTTCAAAATCAGGAGGTGGAGATTCCATTGGTATATTTGTGCTATTTTTGTCTGCTCCTGCCGTATAAATATTATTGGAATAAGCAGTTAATCCCGGCAACTCTAGGTTTAGCAGGCTGTTAAAATTGTTAGGTGTAATCCCTGATGTTCCTTCAAAAAGTAATCGTGAAAACTTTGGAGTTTCCATACCATTTTCCTCCAAATGATTATCCAATTGAGGTATTTCCGTACTCATTATAAAAAGCAAGGCATCTGAAAAAATAGTTGACTCCGTGATTTTACTTATCAATGGTACATGAAAGAGATCAGCATGAATTTTTGGTAGAGTCATAAAAGCCACAAGCAGAAGTAATATGACTGTACTAATAACCGATGTTAGTAGTGTGTTTTTTAGATTCATGATAGAAATCAGCCTTTCCTATTCTTTCTAGATTCTATGCTAGATATCGTTTTTAATAGAACTATAATTCAAAAAAGGTATCAAAATCACTATTTAAGGTGTAAAAAATAATGTTTAACCATTCGGTTGACTATTTGATGGCTATTCTTTATTATTTAACTAATTGGTTAAATAATAAAGAAAGGAATGAAGGAAACATGGGAAAAGTAACCCCCTTTTTAACATTTTCAGGTAATGCAGAAGAGGCAATGAATATTTATACGTCTATATTTAGACAATCAGAAATTAAGGAAATTATACGCTATGGAAAGGGCGAAGTTGGCAGAGAAGGAACTGTACATCAAGCGACTTTTATCATTAATGATCAAACGTTTATGTGTAGTGATAGTGTTGTTAAACATGAATGGTCTTTTACACCTGGTATCTCTTTGTTTGTAGCGTGTGAGTCAAACCAAGAAATAGAGAATGCTTTTCACGAACTTTCTAAGGAAGGGCAAGTGCTTATGCCACTTGACAGCTATCCGTTTAGTGAGAAGTTTGCTTGGATAGACGATAAATTTGGGGTATCTTGGCAACTAAACTTAAATAGTAAATGAATGAGGGATTACGATGGTCGTTAAGCAGCAGGAAGCAAAATTAGATCATGTTTTTCACGCATTGGCTGATCCTACTCGACGGAAGATAATACGTTTAATAGCAGCCCATCCTTGTACCATATCGGAGTTATCTAAACCTTTTCCTATTTCTTTGGCAGCTATTTCCAAGCATATCAAGGTATTGGAAAAGGCAGGGTTAGTAAATCGTCATGTCAAAGGCCGTATTCATAGCTGTAGTATTCAGTTAGAAGGACTTTCTGTAGCTAGAGAATGGCTGCGTTTCTATGAGGACCTGTGGAACAGTCAATTTGATAAATTGGAAATAGAACTAAATAACGATGAGTGTTAGGAGGGGAGAAATGGCGAGTGAATCACAAGTTACATTACAAATGAAGCGTCAATTTTCTGTACGGCCAGAAAGGGTATTCGATGCTTGGCTTGATCCAAACTGTATGAAAAGATGGCTGTTTACTACTTGGGTCAAATAAAGTATGTACAAATCATTCAGTTGTCGGTGGGACATGGGAAATTGTTGATCACCGGGATGGTAAGGACTATCGAGCGATAGGTAAGTACTTTGAAATTGAAGAGCCGAAAAAAATTGTATTTACATTTCAGATGCCGCAATTTAGTGAATCAGTGGATAAAATTAAGGTAGAGCTGAAAGAAGTTGAGTCTGGTTGTGAAATGATATTCACGCAATTTATAAATATTCCACATGAGATAGGCTGGGAAGCTGAGGATATGGAGAAGGAGAAAAAATCATATAAAGAGCAGTATAAACATGGATGGAATCTCATGTTTATCAGCCTTGAACAACAAGTAGCTAGGGATAAATAGCACGAAGTCTTTTTGGACTTGTGCTTTTTTTGCTTTAGCATAAAAATAATGAAACATTTAGCAATTATTCACGTAAAAGAAGATAGTGCTTGTGAAGTTTGCTACAATATAAGAAATAGTTTTCTCAGGGGGTTAGCGCTTGGAATATAACGAACAAAAGGAAACAGTAAAATCAAAAAAGTGGAGACGTGTTGGGACTGGATTTGCGATATTTCTTGGTATAATCATTATCCTCCTATCGCTTGGTTTAATAAGCTTTCAATGGATTATTGACTATATATGGATGGATTCACTTCAATTTGGTAGTATTTTTACAACCATTATTGGCAGTAAAGTCATACTCGGTATTCTTGGATTTATCCTCTTCTTTATACTTACATATATTACTATTTCATGGATAAGAAATTCCTACCTTAGTCATTTCCACGATAATCAGCTACCATCGATGATCGAAAACCTGAAGCAGAGCAGATTATTAATGGCGTCCATATCACTTGTATTCGGTGCGGTAGGTAGTATGATTGTACAAGGAATAGGGTGGGAGCCTTTACTGAAAATGGTAAATCAATCCTCATTTGGATTAAATGACCCGTATTTTAACATGGATATTTCCTTTTATATGTTTGTCTTGCCATTCATTAAAATGATTGTATACATTTTACTAGGGTTAAGTATTTTCTATTTAGTAATTGAGATTGGTTTCTATTCCTTTTTTCATTTATATCAAATGAGCCGTTCAGCACAGCTTCATATGGGGATTACATTAGGTATGATCGGACTTCTTTTGGCAAGTCACCATTTATTGCAGCCTTATGAATCCATGTTAACCAATCAAGTTAATTTGTTTCAAGAAAGTGCTGTACATGGGTTAAGTTATACCGATAAACTCGTAAACATTCCGGCATCTTATATTTTAGCTGGTACTGCTGTAATTGGAACAGTATGGATGGTTAGTGCTTTATATCGTCGGAAATATTATCAGATGATCATCCCCATAGCTGGTTATCTAGGGCTCGTCATTGTAGCGCAGTTAGCTTCTGTCGGTGTTCAACAATTTATTGTGTCTCCAAACGAATTCTCTAAGGAGTCACCATATCTAAAGCATAATTTGGAATATACCAGAGCAGCCTATCAATTAGAAAGAATTGATGAGCGAGAGCATCCAGCTAATCAATCATTGACTGAAGCAATGGTTGATAGGAATAAGTTAACGCTAGACAATGTCAGAGTCAATGATTCAAGACCATTACTAGATATTTATAATCAATTACAAACATTTAGGACTTACTATAAATTTAATAATATCGACATTGATCGGTATGAGATTAACGGGGAGTACCAGCAAGTGTTTATCGGAGCGAGGGAATTGAGTACGGTAGACTTACCTTCACAGGCTAAAACATGGGTAAATCAAAAACTCCGGTATACACATGGTTATGGTGTTGCTATGAGTCAGGTAAATCAAGTTACCGAACAAGGTCAGCCTGAGTATATGGTGAAAAACCTTCCTCCAAAAGGAGATATAGATATTACTCGTCCGCAAATTTATTTTGGGGAACAAGATTACGATAATGTCATCGTGAATAGTAAGAAGGATGAATTTGATTATCCTTCCGGCGATGAGAATGTATCCAATCGATTTGCTGCCAATAGCGGTATCTCTTTATCTGGAATCAATCGACTTCTATTTTCGTTACAAGAAGGATCATTTCGTATGTTTGTTTCTGACCAGATAACAAGTGAAAGTCAGATTTTACAAACGAGAAATATTATGGATCGTGTTGAACGGATTGCTCCATTCTTTCAATACGACAAGGATCCCTATATTTTTGTGAGAGAGAATGGTAGTCTTGCATGGATGATTGATGCTTATATAACTGCGGAAAATTATCCGTATGCCAAACCACATGTAGGAAATGAAAATTATATTCGGAATGCAGTAAAAGTAGTAATTGACGCGTATACTGGAGAAGTTAATTTTTATATGGTTGATAAAGAAGATCCATTATTACAAACATATGCGAAGATGTTTCCAGATCTATTTACAGAGGAAATACCAGAAGACGTTCGTTCGCATTTTCGATATCCAGAAAGATTATTTACCATTCAAGCAAAAATGTATGGAACATATCATATGACTAATTTAGAAGTATTTTACAACAGGGAGGATTATTGGCAATTTCCAACGGAGAAATATTACAATGAAGATATTGAAATAGAGCCCTATTATATCACGATGAAATTGCCAGAGTATGAAGAAGAAGAGTTCATGCTTATGATGCCATATACTCCAAAGAATCGGCAAAATATGATTGCGTGGATGGGTGTACGAAACGATGGAGAAAACTATGGAGAAATGCTTGTGTATCGTTTCCCTAAGCAGAAAAACAGCTATGGGCCACAACAAATCGAGAATAGAATTAATCAAGATAGCACCATTTCCCAAAAATTGAATTTATGGTCTCAGGGAGGATCAGAAGTCATTCGAGGAAACCTATTAGCAATTCCGATTGAAGATACAATGTTGTATGTAGAGCCAATTTATATTGAATCCTCAAATGCTACTTCTTTACCTGAAGTGAAGCAAATTGTAATGGCATATGATGACCATATTGTTATGGAAGCAACCTTTGATAAAGCATTGGATAAGATACTTCAATATATTGATCCAAATCGGGTAGTGGAAGAAGGTCAAAATGATAAAAAATCCAAGGAAGGTGAAGGGATTACTGATTCTTCTGAACAAAAACTGCAAGAAATAGTAGAGTTGTTTGATGCTTATCAAGCGGCATTATCGGCTGGAAATTGGGAAGAGGCAGCAAAAATAATGACAAGCATTGAGAATAAGTTAGATGACGTAAAATAAGTTAAACTTTATATTCTTTTATAGAAAAAGGAAGGAGGCTGGGACAAAACCCAGTAAAATAAAAAGTGGTACTCGCCAATAATTTGGTAAGTACCACTTTTTTTGAGATTTATGTACGCAAAAGGGATACCTTCTGGTAAAGTTAAAGTAATCACACCCAAACAGAACCGGAGGTATCCCTTATGTTTAAACATTATACCATGAATCAAGTCGTTTTGCCTTTAGATTTTGAAATGAAATTACAAGAAAATGATATCGCCTATGCAGTGAACCATATTGTAGAACATATCCCA